>JAFNWA010000025.1 GCA_017383665.1 Bacteroidaceae bacterium
AAGTGAAGTGTAGAGAGTCAATGCTTTGGGCCATACCTTCAGTATTTGCGAAACCGCAGAACAAAAAATCTGATAAAGAAAAAACCAGTTTTCATGACTGAAAAGTAAAGAACAGACTTTTACTTATGTACGATATCAAGGTATCAAACCCTTATTAAGGCGATTGATAGCGTTGGGGATCCACCTCTTCCCATCCCGAACAGAGAAGTTAAGCCCAACAGCGCCGATGGTACTGCAAAGATTTGTGGGAGAGTAGGTCATCGCCACTTTTTATGAAAAGGACATCTCAAAAGGATGTCCTTTTTTTGTTGTTTATACTTGAAGGCCTAAAAGGGCGGAAAGGGCTAAAAGGGCGACAAGGGGAAAGTTGGGGCGGGGGTTGCTCGCCCTGAGGGTGCTATAACGCTGCTGCATTTCACCAGGCTGACGCCAGGTGTTGTGCCTTTAAGGCCTTTTGGGTGCTAAGGGCAAAAAAGGGCTATTGATTTAGGCTTTTGATTTTTATAAAGTAAGAGTGGCTACTATTTTTAGTACCCACTCTTACTTTATTTGCTTCGCGATGCAATTCCTTTAGAACGGATATCCAATGGCGAAGTGCCATGCAAAGCCATCTTTGAACGGGTTAAGGTTGAAGTAGCCGCTGCGGCCTGTGTTGTACGGGGCGTGTAGGCCAAGACCAAAGTCAACACGCAACACGAGTATTCCCAAGTCGTAGCGTACACCAAAACCTGTATTCAGGGCTATTTGCTCGGCAAATGTATTGAATCTGAACTCTCCACCGGGGCGTTCTTTCTCTTCCTTGAGCAGCCATATGTTTCCGGCATCAATAAAGAGTGCTCCATGAAGGTCTGATATTATCCTGAATCTGTATTCTATATTTGCCTCGAGCTTGAGTGTTCCGGTCTCGTCGAGGTAGGTGTAGCTGTTTACATTGTCTGGGCGGTAGCTGCCTGGGCCTACTGAGCGCACGGTAAAGGCGCGCAGGCTGTTGGAACCGCCAATGTAGAATTGTTCGCTGTAGGGAGCATACTCGGAGTTGCCGTAGCTGTGTATTGCGCCTGCCATCAGTCGTGTGGCAATATATTGGTTACGATCTATTTTCCACAGTTGGCGCAGTTCTGCAGTGGCTTTTACGAACTGTGCGTATGGGTTGCCGAATAAGTTTTTGTTTTTTTGGTCAAATGGCTTGCCAAATGCTGCAAAGAGCAGGGAGGTTATGTTTCCAGCCGATGTTACCGATACATCAATCTCGCTCTTGTTCCTGTGGTGGGTGTTGGTGTTGTCGTATGTGTAAGTGTATTGCATTGCCGGGATGAACTGGTCGCGGAAACTGTTCCTTATGGTCTTGTTGCTGGCAACAAGGTTGTCAAACTTCTCGGTAGTGCGCAGTAGCATGTCGTATGTTAGACGGAACGGGGTTACCGTGTGAGTGGTGGTGGAGTGGCTGTGTATCTTGTATGTCGCATCGCCACCGGCCTGTATCATATTAAAGAAACCGGAACGGTTCATTTCGTCGGCAAATAGACGGAATGATGTTGTTGCAGGCATACGCAGGTAGCGTCTGTGCAGGAACGGGAAGTAAAGGCGTGGGAAATCCAATGATATATCTGCACCAATTTCCCATGAGTTTACTACAGCAGCCTTGCCTTCTATCTTGTCATCGGTCTGCCATTCGTATGAACCTGAAAGTGTGAGTTTCAGTGTCTCACCTCCACGGAATACATTTCGCTTTGCAAGACTCACCTTGCTACCCGGGCCAATCTGGTTGTTGCTCTTTGATGTGGCATTAAGTTCAAAAGTGAAGTCGTATGGTTTGTCGAGTTGTGTTGTGATGTCAAGGTCAAGCAGGTCGCTGTCGGTGTGTGGCACGAGGTTGAGCCTGAAGTTGTTGAAGATGTTCATCTGACTTAGCCTTTGCATTGCATTCTGTTGCTTGTCTTGCGAATAGAGTTCCCCGCTCCTTATCTGTATGTTGCGC
>JAFNWA010000274.1 GCA_017383665.1 Bacteroidaceae bacterium
GTATGAAAAAAGATACAATGGCACAACTTACCTGCCCGATGGCGGTATGCACAAGGTCAACCACAGCAACAGTTTCCAATGGACATGGAAGACTATGGCCGAGTATCGCCAAACACTCGGCAAGTCGCACGAACTGGAAGTTATGGTTGGTAATGAGCTGCGTCGCATAAAGGCTGAGTCGAACTACTCTGTTGCGTATGGTTACGACCCACGCACATTGACAACAATACCACTTATATTCCCCAATGAGAGTGTTGCAGAATCAAATCCATTATATTCGGAGACCTTCACCGAGAATGCCTTTGCTTCGTTCTTTGCAACTACTTCATATACCTATAAGAACAGATATACGATTGGAGGTAGTGTGCGCTTTGATGGTTCAGATGTATTCGGTGTTGCCAAAGAATACCGTTTCCTTCCACTTTATTCTGTGAGCGGACTATGGAGAGTCACAGAGGAGAAGTGGATGCAGAATGCCTATGCAATCGACAACCTTGGTTTGCGTGTTTCTTACGGTATTCAGGGAAATATTGACAAGAATACATCGCCTTACCTTATTGGTAAATACGACAAGACACAGATACTGCCGGGAAATATTGAGAATGTCATACAAGCAGAAAGCGCTCCGAACCCGAACTTGCGTTGGGAAAAGACAAAGAATGTGAATGCCGGTATTGACTTTTCTGTACTCAACAGAGCTATCAGCCTTACAGTCGATTACTATTACCGCAAGAGTACCGACCTTATAGGTATGCGTATGCTACCGCTTGAAACAGGTTTCTCATCAACAACTATCAACTGGGCCAGTATGGAGAACCAGGGAGTAGAGGTGAGCCTTGCGACACGCAATATATATACCCGCAATTTCTTGTGGACGACCACCCTCAATGTAGGCTATAACAGCAATAAAGTGTTGCAGGAGACTGTAGCGGAAAACTCTACATATCCATCGCGTGAAGGGTATCCTGTAGGTGCAATTTTTGCATACAAGACTGCCGGTCTTGATGATGCAGGTTATCCGCTTTACGAGACAAAAGATGGTCGTGCGGTATCAGCAAAAGAGTTCTTCAACCTTAACAGGGAAGGTGCGCCACAGATGACAGCAGCAGAACAACGAGGCCTATATACATATATGGGAAGTACAGATCCTCTTGTATCGGGAGGTTTCATTAACACCTTTGAGTATAAGAACATTTCGTTGAATATCAACCTGGCATTCAATTTAGGTGCAACAGTCAGAGTGCAACCCACATACAGCCCGTTGTTTTATGACCGTGGTTTGAACACCAACAGGGACATACTCGACCGTTGGACTGCTGATAACCAGAACGGCAAGTTCCCGACATTGATGTCGAATGACGGAGTACACGATTCAGAAATCAAGTTCTACGAGAACTATTCATCATACGGGATGCTTGATATATGGGTGAAAAAGTGCAACTACCTGCGTTGTCAGAGCATACGATTGGCATACAAGTTCGAAGGTAACTGGATGAAAAAGTTGGGCCTGCGCACAGCATCGGTATCCTTGGAGGGACGCAACCTCTTTGTCGTGGCAAGCGATTATACAAATTATCTCGACCCCGAGACTATGGGTAATCCTTACGCAACACCATTGCCAAAGAGTGCCATCTTTACATTGAATGTAGGTTTTTAAAAGAGGTAAACTATGAAAAGATATATAACATTGATACTTGCGGCACTGATTTTTGCCGGCTGTGATGATTTCCTTGATATACATCCTACCGGTATGGTTATTGCCGAAACCGGAGAAGAGTACAGGGCTTTGCTGACCGATGTATATTCTAAAATACCCGAGGACCGCGGTTTGACAACCTTGCGCAGTGACGAGATGGCAGCAAATGAAACATATATGAAGGATTATGATTATGAGTCGTACTTCGATATATGGAACTGGAGCGATTACAACCGTGACGCCGGAACATCAAGTTTCGGATGGCGCCGTTACTACCACTCGTGCTATATTGCCAATTATATAATAGAGCATAAGAACGAGATAACAAAAGCCACACAAGCAGAAATAGACCAGCTTGTGGGAGAGTGTTATATGATACGCGCATATATGCACTTCCTGCTGGTGAACCTTTATGCTCCGGCTTATACCCATTGCGAACCGGCAACAACACGCGGCATTCCTTTGTCGATAAAAGCCGATGTGAATGCGGTGTTGAAATGTAGCAGTGTAGAGGATGTATATAAGCAAGTGCTGGATGACATTGATTATGCGGTTAAGTACATGAATGTCGAGCGTTGGGACGAGGGGCTCAATTACCGTTTCAGCATCACAACGGCACATGCTCTGCGTGCAAGAGTTGCCCTTTACATGAGCAATTGGAGCCTTGCTTTACAGGAGGCGAAAAAGGTTATCGAAATATATCCCGACCTCGAGGACATGAACAGCAGTTCAATGCGACCCACCAACTACAAGTCGGTTGAGTCAATAATGGCACTTGAACAAGTTATTACATCGAACCTGATGAAGGTGGGATATGTTGAACCTGCTTTGTTGGGAATGTACCGCAGTGGCGATTCTCGCAAGACAAAGTATTTCGAGGCAAGAAACATGAGCACATGGCAGTACCGCACAAGAAATACAATCGAGGAACGCTGTACTTTCCGTGCTGCCGAATTCTATCTCATAGCAGCAGAGGCTGCCAATGAGTTGAACGACCAGGAGGAGGCTTTGAAATATATAAATGCATTGATGGAGAAACGATATACCGCCAATAAGTATCCTGAATATTCGGCAGCCTTGAACGGGCTTGACCAGGATGCCATGCGTGTGGAGATTGCAAACGAGCGTCAAAGAGAATTGGCATACCAGGGACACCGTTGGTTCGACTTGCGTCGCACAACACAGCCCGAATTGAAGAAGAACTACGAAGGCGAAGAGTTTACATTGGAGCAGGGCGATGAGCGATACACATTGCGTTTCCCATCTGAGGCTGTGGCCGCAAATCCCGAAATTGAAAATTGGAAATAACAGTTCATTATATTTATTTACCTAAAAATTTAAACTTATGAGAAAATTTTTACTTATGATTGCAGTTGCGTTGTTCACAACAGCGACTTATGCGCAGACTGAAGAGATTTGGAACTCTTCAATCTCAGCAGTTGGTGAAACAGATGCTGTTGATTTCAACTCACCTACAGCAATGGACAAGGAGGGCAACCTCTATGTTACCGGTACACAGACTCAGAGCTTTGAGTTCGCAGGCAACGATGCCGAGGTTTTGGCACTCGGTGCTTACATTGCAAAGTACAATGCAAAGGGTGAGGAGCTGTTCGCTATCACACTCCAAGGCTCAATCAGCATCACTGCTATCACAACCGACGCAGACAACAACTTCTATGTTGCAGGTTCTTTCGCTGATCAGGCGTACATCACAGACATTGAAGGCACAAACGGCGAGTATGAGATTATCCAGAACAGCGAGGCTGACAGCCGAACAGCGGCATTCATTGCAAAGTACGATGCAAACGGCAACCTTTTGGCTGTGAAATCTTATGAGGCTGTTACAAATGCACCAATGATGGATTTGTATTATGGTAGTTCAGCATCTGTTTCTATTGAAAAAATAGCTGTTGCAGGTGCAAATGTTTATGCTCAGTTGAGATATAATGGTGATGTTGTTCTAAGCGAAACATCTACATTGGTTTCAAAATATGTATTTGCCTGGGGCTTCTGCTATTTGGATTGCGCAAGTACAGCATTGATTTCTTATGATTCAAATTTGGAGAATCCTTCAACTGTTGCAGAATTGGCAATTACCGAAGACGGTGGTGATGCAACATCAATCAACTCTTTTGCTTTTGCAATTGATGGTGATGATGTATATGTTGCAGCAATGGGTCAGGGTGACCTTGCACTTACCACTTCTGCCGGAACAGAAACCTTTAAGTTTGAATATGACGGTATGGGTACTACAGAGAGAGGTGCAATCTTGGCAAAGGTTGGTGCAAAGGCTGTGAAGTTCTCTAATATTCCAAATTCCGTATATGCTAATTACGAAAGTATCAATGGTATCGAAGTTCGCGATGGCAAGATTTATCTTGCAGGTACATTCGGTGTGACTTGTGCTTTCGACAACAGCAAGGTTGCTGTAGGTTCAAGCGATGTGTTCGTTGCTTCTATCGACGCTAATGAGTTGACAGCTGATTGGGTATATACCAATGCAAACGATGAGGGTGCCACAAACAAGTATTATGAGGAGGTTGCCGGTGTTGCATTCGGTAAGGATTACGTATGTGTTGCAGATGCTGTTACTGATATGAAC
>JAFNWA010000026.1 GCA_017383665.1 Bacteroidaceae bacterium
GATGCTTTTGTTGCAATAGAGAACTTGCCTACAGATTCAAAGGAGTTGCCGGTGGAGCTTGTAGATAAGTTTGAGAAGAATAATAAAGGAGCCAAGAATAACGACAAGAAGAACAGACACAACAACGAAAAACGCGAACAGGCTCAAACCGAGGAGAAAGCTGCACCATTCAAGCAGTACGATTTTGCCGATGTACTTCGTGTCGAGGGTGTCCTTGAAATCATGCCCGACAACTACGGCTTCCTGCGTTCTTCGGACTACAACTATCTTGCATCGCCCGACGATGTGTATGTCTCTCAATCGCAGATAAAACTCTATGG
This sequence comes from Bacteroidaceae bacterium, assembly GCA_017383665.1. GTDB lineage: Bacteria > Bacteroidota > Bacteroidia > Bacteroidales > Bacteroidaceae > HGM04593. The sequence goes on from JAFNWA010000026.1 coordinate 321, forward strand.
CCTGAAGACCGGTGATGTAGTAGAGGGTATCATACGCCCTGCAGCTGCGGGAGAGAAATATTTCCCCCTTGTAAAGGTTAACCGCATCAACGGCCTTGCGCCCGAACTTGTGCGCGACCGCGTATCGTTCGAGAACCTTACCCCGTTGTTCCCTGATGAGAAATTTACACTTTGTGCCGGCAGTTATGACAATCTCTCGGCTCGTGTAGTTGATCTCTTCTCTCCAATTGGCAAGGGACAGCGTGCTCTTATTGTCGCTCAGCCCAAGACCGGTAAGACAATGCTTTTGAAAGATATTGCAAATGCCATTGCAGCAAACCACCCCGAGGCCTACATGATTATGCTGCTCATTGATGAGCGTCCCGAGGAGGTTACAGACATGGCGCGTTCTGTAAATGCCGAGGTTATTGCATCAACATTTGATGAACCGGCAGAGCGTCATGTAAAGATTGCCGGCATCGTTCTGGAGCGTGCCAAGAGGATGGTTGAAAGCGGTCACGATGTGGTAATTTTCCTGGATTCAATAACACGCCTCGCTCGTGCTTATAATACCGTATCTCCTGCATCTGGTAAAGTACTCTCGGGTGGTGTAGATGCCAATGCCCTGCACAAGCCAAAGCGTTTCTTCGGTGCAGCGCGAAACATTGAGAACGGTGGTTCACTCACCATCATTGCTACAGCCCTTATTGACACGGGTTCTAAGATGGATGAGGTTATCTTTGAGGAGTTCAAGGGAACCGGTAACATGGAGTTGCAACTCGACCGTTCACTTGCGAACAAGCGTATCTTCCCGGCTGTCAACATTATAGCTTCGTCAACACGCCGCGATGACTTGTTGCTCGACCGCCAGACACTCGACCGCATGTGGATTCTGCGTAAATATCTTTCAGATATGACGCCAATAGAAGCTATGGAATTCGTTAAAGACAGGCTTGAAAAGACAAAGGATAACGATGAGTTCTTGCTGAGCATGAATTCGTAAAAAAAAGTTTGGAAAAGGATATTTTCTCTAATATATGTTTGTTTATAGGTAAAACAAACATATATTTGCATATGTTTACAAACTTTTAAATTAACGATATTATGAAAAAGATTATCCTTAAAGCTAGTGCTTTCGTTTTTGCAGGTTTAATGTTGGCTAGTTGCTGCACTGTTTCAATCCCTGTTGCTGCAACATCAAATCCTGTAGGTTCAAAATGTGGTGAGACCTCAAGTTATATTTATCTTGGCGCTTTCGGTGCTAAGGGTCAGGATTCTGGCATCCAGCAGTGCGCTCAGAAGGCTGGTATCAAAGAAATCTCTCATGTAGATTCTTATGTAAAGAACTATTTCTTTGGTGTTGTACAGAAGCGTACTATTAAGGTGTATGGCGAATAATCCGAAGTTTTAATAGGATTCGACATAATAGTGACTCCGACCTTTAGGCTGGAGTCACTATGTTTTATTGCAACGATTCTTCACTTGTGACAACTCTTGTCGAGGCTACAATATTCATGTGGTCAAATTGATTAGGGCGATCAGAATTCAGTCGCC
>JAFNWA010000027.1 GCA_017383665.1 Bacteroidaceae bacterium
CAGCAACAGAAAAAACAATGATGCACAGATAACAGTAACTATCAGCAGAGTAACGATTAAAACCTGAAAATAATGAGAAAGAGACTTTTGATGTTTTTGCTTGTACTGCCATTGCTTGCTGTGGCACAGGAGAAAATCAAGGTTGCCTGCATCGGCAACAGTGTTACCTACGGCATGACTCACAAGAACCCGGCCGAGACATCCTACCCTACCCGGTTGCAACAGTTGCTGGGCGAGGAGTACGAGGTGCGCAACTTCGGGCATTCGGGAGCCACCCTTTTGAGCAAGGGACACCGTCCATACATTAACTTACCCGAGTACAAGGCTGCGCTTGAATTTGCACCCGACATCGCAATTATCCATCTGGGACTCAATGACACTGACCCACGCAACTGGCCGAACTACCGCGATGAGTTCTATGGAGACTACATAAACATCATCGAAGCATTGCGCGAGAAAAATCCCAAAGTTAATGTCTATGTATGCCGCATGACTCCAATATTCAATTGGCACCGCCGCTTCAAGAGTGGAACACGCGACTGGTATTGGCAGATTCAGTCTGTGATTGAAGATATTGCAGAGCATGGAAATCTTGAACTTATAGACTTGAGCCACCGCCTTTACAACCGCCCTGATTTGATGCCCGACGCCCTTCACCCCAACGAGCAGGGAGCCGGTATTATTGCCAAGCAGGTATATTCGGCTATCACTGACGATTTCGGTGGGCTCTCCTTACCTGCAATATACAGTGACAATATGGTTGTACAGCAAGGCAAACCCTTCATCGTAAGCGGAACAGCCGATGCAGGCAAAGAGGTTACTGTCAAGTTCGGCAGGCAGAAAATCATTAAAACGGTTGCAGAAGACGGCAGTTGGAAAGTCATGTTCACTCCAATGGAAGCCGACGGCAAGAAGTACACACTTACCGTTGAGTGTGGAAAAGAGAAGATAGAATACAAAAACCTTGTTCTTGGCGAGGTTTGGCTCTGTTCGGGACAGTCAAACATGGCATTCATGGTAAAGGAGTCGTCACATATTGAGCAAAGCCTCTCTAATGTAAGAAAGAGAGACATCCGTCTCTATGACATGAAACCACGCGTGCTGACAAACAATGTTGAGTGGGATTCCGTTGACCTTGTAAAACTCAACGACCACGATTACTACCTGCCAACGACATGGCAGTTGCAGAACGAACAGAATGTAAAGGATTTCTCGGCAGTGGCCTACCACTTTGGTGCAATGCTTGCCGATTCATTGAATGTTCCAATCGGACTTATATGCAACGCAGTTGGCGGTGCACCTGCCGAGTCGTTCATTGACCGCAAGACACTCGAGTTCCACCCCGTGCTTGTTGACATACTCTACAACTGGAAAGAGAACGACATGATACAGGACTGGTGCCGTGGCCGCGCAAAACAGAATATAGCCAAGAGCATCAACAGTCTGCAACGCCACCCTTACGAACCCTGTTACCTCTATGAAACCGGCATTATGCCAATAGCAAGTTATCCTATCAAGGGTGCAATATGGTACCAAGGAGAATCGAACGCACATAATGTTGAGTTGCACGAAGTTATATTCCCCACTCTCATTAACAGTTGGCGCAGAACCTGGAACGACCCGGAAATGCCATTCTACTTTGTCCAACTATCGAGCATCAACCGCCCATCGTGGCCCCACTTCCGAGACTCACAGCGTCGCTTGGCTGCCGAAATCCCCAATTGCGACTTTGCCGTATCGAGTGACAAGGGACACCCCACCGATGTTCATCCCAAAGAGAAAGCACCTATTGGTCAGCGCCTTGCACGCCTTGCGCTGAACCAGACATATGGTAAAATTCATGTAGCACATCATGGTCCAACACCCAAAAGGATGTTCAGTTTCAACGGTAGAACTGTCATAGAATTCGACAATGCAATTGAGTTGAAGACAAGCGATAACGAGATTTTAAGAGGTCTGGAGGTTGCCGACAAGACCGGCCAATTCAGCAAGGTTGACACAAAGACAGAAGTCAAGTTCAAAGGGAACCGCATGATAATAGAACGCGCAGCACACCGCGTACGCTACGCATGGCAGCCCTACACCGATGCAAACCTTGTAAATGAAGCAGGTCTCCCGGCAAGCACATTCGAGATTGAGGTGAAAACAAACTAAGATAGAACCTCAAAATAAATCATAGGTGGTAGTCTGACTACCACCTATGATTTATAGCAACCATCAAGACCTATTCGCAAGGATTGAAACCATCGGGAATATCGAACATCTCTTTCTCGGAATAAGGCAACGACTCATCGGCATAGACCTTCTGCATATAAAGACCATAGATCGGCAAAGCTGTTGCAGCGCCCTGTCCATATCGCATAGCGTCGAAATGGATATCACATTCTTCTCCGCCTACCCAGCAACCGGTAACAAGTGTAGGTGTGCAGCCAATGAACCATCCGTCGGACATGTTCTGGGTTGTACCAGTCTTACCACACATGTCGGCGGTTATTTTATACAAACTTCTAATCCTTCTACCTGTACCTTCATTGATAACGCCACGCATCATGTCAATCATCTTGTATGAGTTATTACGGCTTATCACCTTATTTTTATGTGCCTTGAAAGTCATAATTACATTTCCGGAGTTATCCTCGATACGAGTTACCATCAACGGCGCTACACGCACGCCCCCTCCTGCAAACGCGGTATAGGCACTAACCATTTCTAGCACTGATGCGTCACAGTCTCCCAGGCATAGTGAAGGCGTAGCCTTTATATCCAGATTAGTTAGACCATATTTGTGTATAATCTGTTTTAGCTTATGTGAAC
>JAFNWA010000275.1 GCA_017383665.1 Bacteroidaceae bacterium
GCTTTCGGTTGTGCCGCGTGTGAAGATTATCTCGTGGCTGTGCTTTGCACCGATGAAACGACGCACGGTCTCGCGTGCATTCTCCATTGCTGTGGTGCAAACCTGTGAGAGGTGGTGCACACCGCGGTGAACATTGGCATTTGTGGTGCAGTAAAGTTCACTAATGGTGTCGATGACGCAGCGCGGCTTCTGTGTGGTGGCCGCGTTGTCAAGGTACACCAGCGGCTTGCCGTGTACTGTCTGCTCCAGAATGGGAAATTGCCCTCGTATGTCGTCTATGTTGTACATTGTAATTTTGTCATTTACACAGGTTGCAGCCTTTGCATTTGCCAAGTTCGCCACGGAAACGCTTCTCAATGAGAATATGCAGGCGTTCCTTGAGTGGAACGATGTCTATGTTCTCAATGACCTCACCGGCAAAGGCATACATTAGCAGGTGGCGTGCCTCGTCGGCGGGGATGCCGCGCTGCTGCATGTAGAAGAGTGCGTTTTCGTCGAGCTGTCCCACGGTTGAGCCATGGCTACACTTTACATCATCGGCATAGATCTCCAACTGGGGCTGTGCATACATGTGTGCACATGTAGTGAGGCACAGGTTGCGGTTGGTCTGCTGCGAGACGGTGCGCTGTGCATCGGGGTGTATGTGCATCTTGCCGGCAAAGACACCTGTCGATGACTCGTCGAGAATGTATTTGTAGAGCTCGTTGCTTGTGCAGTCAGCCACTTTGTGCTCAACAAGTGTGTGGTTGTCGATGTGCTGCGTCTTGTCGCCGATGGCAAGTCCGTTTATGCTTGTCTCTGCTCCGCGACCACATAGCGCCACGCTTGTGCTGTTGCGTGTGAAGCCGTTGGTGAGTGTCACGCAGCAATGGTTGAAGTGGCTGTCGGCCTGCTGGTCAACAAGCATTGTTGCTACACGGGTGTTGCTGTTTGCCGTCTCCTCAATGTCGTATATGTTGAGCGAGGCACCTGCACCCACAAACACTTCGGTAACGAGTGTCGAGAGCGACTGTTTCTCCTGCGATGAGTGGTCGCACAAAAGGATGTTTGCCTTGCTGTTCTCCTCAAGGATAATGAGCATGCGACGGTTAAGCAGCATCTCTACATTTGCCTGGATGAGTGAAACTATCTGTATTGTCTCATCAACAATTGTATTACGCGGAACATAGAGCACCACGCCGTCTTGGGCAAACATTGTATTGAACTGCGCTATGCTGTCGCCATCAGCGGCAAGGCGGTTGTAGTATTTCTCGAGCAGGGTAGGGTGGCTGGATGCAATGGCATTGAGGCTGCCAAGTATTACCCCCTCGGGCAACTCGCGGCTGTGACCTTCGGCCGGGCTGTAGCTGTCGTTGACAATATACACCCTGTGCGATTTAAGGTTGGGGACATCGCAATGGAATATGGTGCCGGCATTTATGCCTGCCTCGGCACGCTTAAGGTTCATACCATAGTCTATGCCGAACTGCTTGGCAATGGGTGTATTTAGCCATGCCTCCTCCTTGCGAGTGGGAAATCCTGTAGCCTTGAAACGCTCAAAGGCCTCTACGCGCTTGCTGTTGAGCAGTGACGCGCAGGTACTGTCGATGAGCTCTCTGTTCTGCTCGAACAGTTCTATGTAATCCTGTTCGTTGCCCATCATTGGTTCTCGTTTTTAATCCAGTCATATCCACGCTCCTCGAGCTCCTGAACAAGTTCGGGACCGGCTGTCATTACAATGCGGCCATTGTAGAGCACATGTACAATATCGGGCTTGATGTAGTCAAGCAGTCTCTGGTAGTGGGTGATAACGATGCTTGATGTGTCGGGGCGTTTCAACTTGTTCACGCCCTCGGCAACAATGCGCAGGGCATCGATGTCGAGTCCCGAGTCAGTCTCGTCAAGTATGCTCAATGTGGGCTCTAGCATTGCCATCTGGAATATCTCGTTGCGCTTTTTCTCACCACCACTGAAGCCTTCGTTGACCGAACGGTTGGCGAGCTTGCTGTCAAGGTTCACGAGTGCACGCTTCTCGCGCATTAGTTTCAGGAAGTCGCCTGCGCTCATAGGCTCCTGCTTCAGATATTCGCGCTTTGCGTTGATGGCCGCGCGCATGAAGTTGGTAATGCTCACACCCGGAATCTCCACTGGGTACTGGAATGAGAGGAAAAGTCCCTCATGGCTGCGGTCCTCGGGTGAGAGTTCTAACATGTTCTTGCCCTTGTATATGATTTCGCCCTCTGTAACGGTGTATGCAGGGTGTCCCACAAGCACATTGCTCAGTGTACTCTTGCCCGAGCCGTTGGGCCCCATTATGGCGTGTACCTCGCCAGCCTTGATGGTGAGGTTTATTCCTTTAAGTATCTCTTTGCCATCGATGGTGGCATGAAGGTTCTTTATTTCAAGTAAATTTTCCATAATCCTTTTTGTTTATCATCCAACTGCTCCTTCAAGCGATACGCTCAGTAACTTCTGTGCCTCTACGGCAAACTCCATTGGGAGCTTGTTGAGTACCTCTCGTGCATAGCCGTTTACAATGAGACCGATGGCCTCCTCGGTGCCTATACCTCGCTGGTTGCAGTAGAAGAGCTGGTCTTCCGATATCTTTGATGTGGTGGCCTCGTGTTCCACAATGGCACTGTTGTTGTGTATGTCCATGTAAGGGAAAGTGTGTGCAC
>JAFNWA010000276.1 GCA_017383665.1 Bacteroidaceae bacterium
CCGCATGTTTTCGGCGATGCGGTGGCCGAGACTGCCGGCGAGGTCTGCAAGAACTGGGAACAGTTGAAGATGACCGAGAAGGACGGCAACAAGAGCCTGCTCAGCGGTGTGCCCAACTCAATGCCTTCGCTCATAAAAGCCTATCGCATGCAGGAAAAAGCTGCCAATGTGGGCTTCGATTGGGATAACAAAGAAGATGTGTGGGCAAAGGTGCATGAGGAGATTGACGAGATACAGATTGAGATGCAGAGTGGTGATAAAACAAAAATGGAGAAGGAGTTCGGCGATTTGCTGTTCAGCCTTGTGAATGTTGCCCGCCATCATGGTATCAACCCCGACAATGCGCTGGAGATGACCAATTCTAAATTCCGCAACCGTTTCGGTTATGTCGAGGAGCATTCGATAAAGCAGGGCCGTAATCTCAAGGATATGTCACTCGAGGAGATGGATGCCCTTTGGAATGACGCAAAAAGAGAAGGACTATAATTCTTTTCTCCGGTAATACAACACAGGCAGGTTCCCAATCGGGAACCTGCCTGTGTTGTATGTTATTTTGCATTTCTCTCTTTTTGGGCCTTGTCGCGACGCTCTGTCATCTTCTTCATCAGGTCGCGTTGGAATGACCCCTCGGCAAATTGTACTCTACGCACTTTGCAGGGCGATAACACCTGTAGGTACTTGTCGGTATATTCTCTTTCGAGTTTCGCAACCTCAATCTTTACATCCGCCATGTTATATACAAATTTGCGGCACTCATCTTCGCTCATCCGCTCGTTGTGTTGTCTCTTGAAATCCTTGCGTGCATTGCGCTCAAGTTCGAATTTCTTTTTCTGCAGTTCAAAGAAGAGTGGGAAGAATGCTTCGGCCTCTTCGGGTGATAATCCAGCCTTGTCTGTTATGTAGGCTCTCTGCTTTGCCTGGAACTCCTCGTGCGAGAAATGTGGCCTGTTCTTCTGTTGTCCCTGCGCGCTTGCTGTTATTACAATAATAAGAAACAGCAATGAAACCAATAGATATCTCTTCATCTTGTTTGTAATGTTTTGTTGTTATTCAAAATCACTGTCAGTCAGGTAGCAGTAAAAAGTGTACTCGTCAATATTGTAGCTGTTGAAGATGTTGTCAATATATTCATTGTCGCTATCTTCATTCTCGTTTGCTGCAATTGCTGTAGTGTTGTTGCCGCTCTTTTTCTCCGGTGTGAACACTGTGGTTGCTATTCCCAATAAAATGGCAATACATGCGGCATATCCGGCAACACGGGCAAACTTGCCAAGAACAAAATACTTGCGGCGTGGAGTGGTTGTGTTCTTTCCAGCAGTGGCATTCATGATGTTCCTGTTCAACTGCTCAAAGTAGCCGTCGGGTACGGTGAATACTTTCCTTTTATTGTCATTCAAATTTCCCATAATCCAAATTCTGATTATATGATAGAATATTTTGCCTAAGGTTTAATCCGTTTGGCTTAAATATTCCTCTATTTTTTTTACAGCTATGTGGTACGATGCCTTGAGCGCGCCAATACTTGTGCCAAGCACTTCCGACATCTCCTCATATTTCATTTCGCTGAAGTATTTCATGTTGAATACAAGGCGTTGCTTTTCGGGCAATCTTGCAATTGCTTCCTGGAATATGGCATCGGCTCTGTCGCCACAGAAATATGTGTCACATTCAAGTTGGTGGGCTATTTCTCCTTCGGGAGTCTCCAATGAGACGAATGTGTTTTGATTC
>JAFNWA010000277.1 GCA_017383665.1 Bacteroidaceae bacterium
CGCAGCCGATATTCGCAAGGCAGTGGACATAAATTTAAACAGCTTATAAAACAAAATCGTCTTTTAAATTGTTATTGAAAACAAAAGATATAAAAGATGTAAAAACACCAATATTTTATCAAATCAAAGGCAAACATAACACACAAAAATTAGTATCTTCGCAAATCGTAAAAATGACAACTGTATGAAAACCAACAATAACAACCAAACAGCCGCCAACCCACTTCTGGAAGCGAGCAACACTCCATTTGGAGCAATACCATACGATCGCATAACCCTTGCGCACTACATCCCGGCAGTAAAGGAAGCAATAGCACGCGAAGCGGCAACCATTGACAGCATCTGCAACAGTAGCGACGCCGCGACATTCGACAACACCATTGCCACGCTCGATTATGCCGGCCTGCTGCTTGGTGACATCATAGGCGCATTCAACGCCGTCGCCAACGCATGCAGCAATGACGAGATACTCGCCATTGAAGAGGAGATGCAGCAGCTTTATGTGGCACACAAGAACAACATCACGCTCAACGACAAACTGTTCGCCCGTGTAAAGGCAGTATATGAGAGCGACACCAGCAACCTCACCACAGAGCAGAACCGCCTCCTGGAGCAGACATATAACAGTTTCGTCCGCAATGGAGCAAACCTCGCAGGTGAGGAGCGCGACGAGTACCGCCGCCTCACCGAGCAACTCGCCACACTCTCGATAAAGTTCCAGGAGAACAGCATTAAAGATACCGACTCCTACACCCTTCACATAGAGAACGAGGCCGACCTCGAAGGACTCCCCGAGGATGTCATTGACGCGGCACGCAACAATGCCAAGGAGAACGGTAAGGAGGGTTGGCTCTTCACGCTGCACCGCCCAAGCTACCTGCCATTCATCACATTCTGCCGCAACCGCGAGCTGCGCAAAGAGATGTACATGGCCTACAGCACCCTGGGCGCAAAAGGCAACAGCCACGACAATTGCGCGATAGTAAAAGAGACAGTCAACAGCCGTCTGAAGCTTGCCCGTCTGCTTGGCTATAACACATACAGCGACTATGTACTCAGCGAGCGCATGGCGCAGAACACCGACGCCGTGTTTGCCATGCTCGGCAAACTCACCTGGTCCTACCTGCCCGTGGCACGCAAGGAGATGGAGGAGGTGACCGCCTTCGCCAAGAAGTGCGAAGGCAATGACTTTGAGTTCCAGCCATGGGATTTCGCTTATTACAGCGAAAAGCTCAAGGAGGCGAAGTTTGACCTCACCGACGAGATGGTACGCCCCTACTTTGAACTGAACCAGGCAATATATGGCGCATTCTACCTTGCCACAAGACTCTACGGAATAACATTCAAGCAGAACCACGACATCCCCGTGTTCACCCCCGATGCCAAGGTGTGGGAGGTTTATGACTACAACGGCACATACCTTGCACTCCTCTACTGCGACTTCTTTGCCCGCAAGGGCAAGCATGCCGGTGCGTGGATGGACAGCATAAAGCCCCAGTACCGCAGTGCCGACGGCACCAACCACCGTCCACACATCACCCTCTCTACCAACTACCGCAAGCCCATGCCCGGCAAGCCCACGCTGCTGAACCACGACGAGTTCAACACCCTGATGCACGAGTTCGGGCACTGCCTGCACGGCATACTCTCGGATGTCACATACCCATCACTCTGCAGCCCCAATGTACTGTGGGACTTCGTGGAAATGCCGTCTCAGATAATGGAGAACTTCGCCACTGAGCAGGAGTTCCTACAGCACTTCGCATTCCACCACAAGACAGGCGACAACATACCGGCCGAGACACTGCGCAAAATTCAGGAGTCCCGCACCTTTAACGCCGGCTACCAGTGCGTGCGCCAGGCAAGGCTTGGACTTCTCGACCAGTCATGGCACAACATCACCCGTCCATTCGACGGTGATGTCCTTGAATACGAATACCAGGCAACCCAGTCACTAATGACACTCCCCCACATAGAAGGCACAGGCATAACAACCAACTTCGGGCATATAATGTCGGGCGGCTACTCAGCAGGCTACTACAGCTACAAGTGGGCCGAGATTCTCGATGCCGATGCCTTTGCACGCTTCAAGGAAGAGGGAATAATGAACATGAAGACAGCCCAGTCCTTCCGCGACGAGATACTCGCAAAGGGCGACAGCGAGCACCCCATGGCACTCTACATGCGTTTCCGTGGCCACAAGCCACAGATTGAGCCATTGCTCGAGCGCGACGGCATAAGCACCATCTGTCCACACCTTTAACCTCTACACAATGAACCGCATAAAAAGAATAACAAGACACATCTTTCTGCTGCTCGCCGTGGCAACCATTGCCGCGTGCAACAAGGGTGATGACATAAACGAGATATTCATTGGACACCAGTGGCAACTGACATACATTTATGACGGTGGCAATAGACGCTGTCCCGACTACGGCAAAAAGTACAGTCTGCAGTTCACCCAGTCCGGCTTCACCGCCAACACACCCGGCG
>JAFNWA010000278.1 GCA_017383665.1 Bacteroidaceae bacterium
CAATGTGTATTGCCGGTGTATTCGGTGGTCTTGAGTCGGGTACAACCGAGGAGACAAAGAATGTGTTCCTTGAGAGCGCATATTTCCACCCCACATGGGTGCGCAAGACATCGCGTCGTCACGCACTGCAGACCGACTCTTCTTTCCGTTTTGAGCGTGGTACCGACCCAAACAATGTAATCTATGCCCTCAAGCAGGCTGCAATGCTCATCAAGGAGCTTGCCGGCGGTACAATCTCTATGGAAATCAAGGATATCTATCCTGCTCCTGTTGAGGATTTCAAGGTGGAACTAGAGTATGAGTATGTGAACAACCTCATTGGTGTAGAGCTTTCACACGATACAATCAAGGGCATCGTTACATCGCTCGAGATGAAGATTGCTGACGAGAGCGAGAAGGGCTTGACACTGCTTGTTCCTCCTTATCGCGTGGATGTACAGCGCCCTTGCGATGTTGTCGAGGATATCCTGCGCATATATGGCTACAACAATATCAATTTCGATACAACACTGCACTCGTCAATCATTACCAAGGGTGCCGAGGACAGGTCGCACAAGTTGCAGAACCTTATCTCGGAGCAGTTGGTGGGTTGTGGCTTCAATGAGATTTTGAACAACTCGCTCACTGCTGCGGGCTACTATGATGAGCTCGAAAGCTACAAGAGCGAGAACCTTGTCCGCTTGATGAATCCGCTTAGCAATGACCTCAATGTTATGCGCCAGACAATGCTGTTCGGTGGCCTTGAGAGCATGCAGCGCAACATCAGCCGCAAGATTACCGACCTCAGCTTCTTTGAGTTCGGTAACTGCTACCGCTTCGATGCCGACAAGCGCGTTGAGGAGAAGATTCTGAGCCCATACAGCGAGAGCTATCATCTTGCTCTTTGGATGACAGGCAACAACATCTCATCGTCTTGGATTGAGGCTGGCCGTCGACTCTCTGTGTATGACCTCAAGGCTGTTGTCGAGCACATCTTCGACCGTCTTGGCTTCAAGCCGGCTATGCGTCTTGTATCAACATTCGACAACGACATCTTCACTGCGGCAATAGAGTTCAAGGCACAGAGCAACAAGAAGACCGTTGCACAACTCGGTATCCTGCGCAAGAAGGTTGCAAAGCGTTTCGACATTGAGAGCGAGGTGTTCTATGCCGATATCAATTGGAGCGAACTGATGAAGGCTATTAAAAATGCCAAGATTGGCTATGCCGAGATAAGCAAGTATCCAGCAGTTAAGCGTGACCTTGCACTGCTTCTTGACAAGAGTGTTACATTCGCACAAATTGAGCAGGTTGCACGCGAGACCGAGAAGAAACTGTTGAAGGCTGTTACATTGTTCGATGTCTATGAGGGCAAGAACCTCGAAGAGGGCAAGAAGAGCTACGCAGTAAGCTTCGTGCTACAGGACGACAACCAGACTTTGAACGACAAGGTGATTGACAAGACCATGGCGCGCTTGATGGAGAACTTCGAGAAACGCCTTGGCGCAATACAGCGATAAGAAAATAATAACAATAAATAAAAATTACTATGGGTAGAGCATTTGAATACCGTAAAGCAGCGAAACTTAAAAGATGGGGTAATATGGCACGCGTATTTACCCGTGTTGGAAAACAGATTGCAATTGCCGTTAAGGCCGGCGGTCCCGATCCTGATACTAACTCACACTTGCGCGCTATCATCGCCAATGCAAAGCGCGAGAACATGCCAAAGGACAATATTGAGCGTGCAATCAAGAACGCGATGGGTAAGGACCAGAAGGATTACAAGGAGGTGCCATACGAGGGTTATGGCCCATTCGGTATCGCAATCTTTGTAGATGCTGCAACCGACAACACAACCCGTACCGTTGCTAATGTACGCGCTGTCTTCAATAAGTTCGGCGGTACACTCGGTACACAGGGTAGCCTTGACTTCATGTTTACACAGAAGAGCGTGTTCACATTCACTAAGAAGGACGACCTTGATATGGACGAGTTGATTCTCGACCTCATTGACTACGGTGTAGAGGAGGAGTATGACGAGGAGGAGAATGAAATCACTATCTACGGTGATCCTAAGTCATTCGGTGCAATCCAGAAGGCACTCGAGGAGAAGGGCTTTGAGATTACAGGCAGTGAGTTCACTCGTATCCCTAACGACCTGAAGGATGTTACAGAGGAGCAGCGTGCTACAATCGACAAGATTGTTGAGCGTCTCGAGGAGGATGATGATGTGCAGAATGTGTATACAAACATGAAGCCTGTTGAAGAATAATTTTGCTTGCAAAATTATCGACAACTTGCGCAGCAATAGGTCAAGCGCAGCATGGCTGTAGATCATGCCGCTTGGGTTGCGGATAGCGCATGTTGTCAATATAAAACATTAAAACAGCGAATTGCTGCGTTACGCTTGTCTTTAAAATCCTCATTTACATTTAGTAAACTGCGGTTTTAAAGCCTTCGCAAGCCGGCTGCCTTTGGCGAGCCTTGGCTGCACTCCTTGCAAAACGCAAAGCAAGCTTTTCGTTTCATTCGTTTGCGCAAGCCTTGCTCTTCACTGTTTTATCCGTTTTTACAAATTGGTTTCTAAACAGCGAATAGCTGCGTTACGCTTGAACTTTGCAGTTTAATACATATGTTTTTATAATAGATGTCGCGTGCACGCACGCGACATCTATTATTTTTATCTCGTAAACCCGGGTGGTCTGGTCTCTCCGCCTTGACCTCCAAATCCCGGTGGGCGACTGTTGCTTCCTCCAAAGCCCGGTGGACGGGTGCTACCACCGAACCCCGGTGGTGAAACTGATGGCGGTCGCGGAATGGGTCGCACCGGCGGAGGTGGAGCAGGGCGTATGATGGGACGGTAATATGGTGGCGGTGATACCCATAGCCAAGGATGCCAATTGACGCTTGTCAGTCAGTGGCCTGTAATGCCCTCAATTATTCCGGCACTGTTGTATGGGTAGAGATTGCCGCTCATTGTAAGGTTCATGTTATTGAAGTTGGGGGCTATTGTTGCTGTAGCTCTGTTGCTGCCAGCTGACAATACAACGCTTACGGTTGCTGAGATTTCACTGCCATACACCCCGAAATTGTAATAGACATTTCCATAACGGTCTATTTTCATCTCTTCATCTCCGACTTGCCCGGTAAGTGTTATACCCCCGAGCCCGTTGGGAGAATAAACATTGCTCTCATCAAGTGCTGTCTGCACTGTTGCCATGCCGTTGTTGACCGATACAAAATTAGTGCTTTCGGTTACAAAATCTGTTGTTCCGTTACTGAATGTGAGATTTCCGGCTTCCAAAGCCCAGGAACCGCCTTTAAGTGATGCTATGGCCTGTAGATATTCTATGGAGTCGTTGTGAATTTCGATTCTCTCCTCGGCTGCCCGTTTGCGCAAGCGCTCAGCCCGCCATGCTGCCTCTTTCTCCTTGCGTGTCATCTTTTTACTTTGGGCAAATGCTTCGTCAGATATTGCGCATAACAAGAGTGCCAGTGCACTCAATAATACAATCCTTTTCATAATAGTTACAGTTTATAAGTTCTGCAGTGAAAACAATCATACGATTGTTTATGTTGCTATGCAGACTACTTTAACATGGAATTAACTTTGCAGCTTGTAC
>JAFNWA010000279.1 GCA_017383665.1 Bacteroidaceae bacterium
AAAATAAAAAGTCACGCCTTAGGGGAATGGCGTGACTTTCTTCTTCAGACAAACGCTTTTGTCTGCCGGATTCCGACCTTCTCAGGCAGGAGTTTCCGTTTTGAATCTATTACTATGAAAAACACAAATATAAAACAGTTCTAAAAAGCGTTTGGTTTTTGATTTTGTGTTAAAATATATTAAAACAACATCTTATTTCCCACATATCTCCCTGTAATCGCAATATTCGCATTTCTTACTGTCTGTTGCAGGGACGAATGGCTTGTCAATGTCAAATATCTCTGCAAGCAAAGGTTTCATTCTGCTCATATATTCGGTTTCAATGACAGATATGTCCTCAACGGGTATTTTCCCCATGTTGACAACAAACTCCTTGCGCGAGGCATTCTCCTTGTGATGTACATATAACAATTGTGGCGATATTTTTCTTGCGTCGGGCGAGGTTATTTTCTTGACCCACTCGCATCCGTTGCATGAACTGCTCATGAGTGCATTCCTTAGCGCAATGGAGTAGAGGAAGGCTTGCAGATGATAGCCTGCAGCCTTTTTCTTATGTGCGAATATGTCATCGAGCGACATGTTGCCGTCGTCCTTTTCGCCGCCACCGGTCTTGTAGTCGGTAACTGTGACGGTATCCCCCTTGCTGTCAACACGGTCAATTGTACCACCAAGCTTTACACTTATTTCATTCTCGCCACTGGTGAAACTGCATGGCATCTCAATCTTTGCCTCGCTGCCGATATACTGGAATGGGGCGTATGCTGCATCCATCTTTACAAGACGCAACAGGAAGTTGTGCATCACGCCGCGCTTGATATATTGCTCGCCATTATAGACCGGGGTGTTGTTCTTGAAATACTCGGTCTTGAAAGCCTTGTCTATGAACTCATAAAGTAAACCGGGATTGTCAATGTAGTACTGCAAGGCGGCTGCTGTAACTGTCGTTGTATTTCCGTTTGCGATTATCTTCTCATAGAGGTTCTCGGCAGCCTTGTGGAACACTGTTCCAAAGTCGTTGTCCTTGAAATCCTCATCAACATCCTGGATGGGTTTAATCTTCATCA
Source organism: Bacteroidaceae bacterium (assembly GCA_017383665.1). Classification (GTDB taxonomy): domain Bacteria; phylum Bacteroidota; class Bacteroidia; order Bacteroidales; family Bacteroidaceae; genus HGM04593. Next base: position 1,065 of record JAFNWA010000279.1, read on the forward strand.
CATAGTAATAGAAGAAACGCAGGCCACAGTCGATGTACTTGTTTATTGCCGATGGTGTCAATGTGCCGGCATTGCTGTTGTAGGCGGTGTCAAACCTGTTGCGTAGCACTTCAATTGTCTCTTGGCTTTTTGCCTGTTCCTTTATCTCAATTGCTGTAGTGCTCTGCTGTGAGCTGAGTGCTATGCGTTCAATCTTGTAGAGCTTGTTGCCAAGCAGCTGCAGAATATAGCGTGAACACTCTCCGCGTGTCTTGCTGTCGGCCGAACTGTTATAGACAAGTGTCACCTTCTTGGCCCTTTGCAACAGGCGGTAGAAATAGTAGGAATAGATTGAGTCGCGGTGCTCGCTCAGTGTGAGGCCGAATGCTTTGCGCAGGTTGTAGGGGATGTATGAGTTCTCACCACTGTTCTTGGGCAGGTTACCCTCATTGACACCAAGCAGAATGATGTGCTTGAAGTCAAGGTTGCGTGTCTCAAGCAATCCCATAATCTGCAACCCCACGACAGGCTCTCCATGGAACGGCAGTCGCTGCGATGAAAGCATTCTTATCAGCAGTTTGCCGATTGTGGCTTGTTGCATATCAAGGTCTCCACTATCGAGCAAGTGTACAAGTCGCTGGCATTGTGTATATACTTTCATTATTGCCTCCACAAATAGTTGGTCATAGAGCGCGCTGTCATCTTTCTTATAATGCGACCGGGCAATGCCATATATGAGCTCACTCATGCTCTGTAGCCACTCCTTGTTGTCTGCTCTGCGGGTGAACAGGGCAGTGAGGAACTCGTCCTGATGCAGCACTTCGCTGCCGGGGAAGAATATCTTCTCATTTATCAGTTTATGGCGCAAATCGCGACTCTTCGGGCTTCCCTGCACAACATAAGGGTGCTTGAGCACTTCGCACACTGATGACATGGTGAAACTCTGCTGTTTCTCGCTCCAACCGCGTGTCTGCAGGTCAACAAGCAGTTTTACAAGACCGAACACAGGTGTGTGGGTTATGGGGAATCCCATTGTAACATTCATCTGCTCAATGGTGTGTCCGTTAGCATTTTTGGGGATTGTGTGGAGCGTGGGCTCAAGCATTGTCTCATCGCATAGTACTATTGCGGTTTCAATCTCATCCTTGGTCAGGTTCTTGTCGAGCCAGGTTGATATGTAGCGCACGGAACTGCTGTCGTTGACGGTTTCTACAACTGTAACTTGTTTGTCGGTACGCAGGTTGTTGAACATCTCCTTGTCAAAAACACCGGGAAACTTTGCAATGTTCTTGCGCATGAAATAACCAGCCTCTTGGGTGGTATCATTGATGTAGAAGTTGTCATAGTCCCAATAAAAGAGCGCCTTTCCCTGTTTGTTTATGTAGTCGAACATGCGGGTCTCAACCTCATTTAGCGCGCTGAAACCGACGAATATGTATTTGTTATAGTTCAGTACTATCTCCTTGTCACTTTCTATGACATCACGGTAGAGCATACCTTCGTATGCAATGCCACCATTGCGCAATGTCTCCCTGAAATTGGTATATACAGTGAACAGGCGTTCCCAAATCTTCTGGAACTTACCTTCAATTTTGCCGTTTGCCTCGGGCTTGAAATTCTCGAAGAAGCGCGCGATGGATTTCACCTGTTGTTCATCAAGGGTGTCTTTTGCTGTGCCAATCTCGCGCAGTTCCTTTATGTTGGCAAAAAGTTGCTTGGCATTGGCAAGGTGCTTATCGACATCGTCAAAATCCTTTATAAGCATCTCGCCCCAATAGTAGAAACTGTCGAGCGACTCGGCGCTCTTTTCACACTCGACAGTGGTATCACCACTGCGCATTGAGTCGATATATACTTTGTACAATTTGCTCACAAGCAGAATGGGGTCGCCAACGGCAAGGGCTGTGTTCTCCTGGAACAGGTCGCCCACACCCATGTATCTTGGACTCCACAATGGTGCATTGTTGTTACATTCGAGCAGGTAACGGTTGAAGAAGAGCCCGGCTCTTTTGTTTGGGAAGACAATGGCTACATCCTCGAGCTTTCCATTGAACCTTTTATATACATCGTTGGCAACGAGTTTTAGAAATGGTGTCATATTATTGTATCTCCTTTATTTCGTTCTTATATACATACCACAGATAGCCACTTACATTCTTGTAGCCAATCTTTCTGAGCAAATTCATGTATAGTCTCACCTGTGTGCTGTGTGAGTCTCTTGGTCGTGCAAACTTGTAGTCAACAACGATTGCCGTGTCGTCCTTTATCATTACACGGTCGGGGCGGCGGCTCTTCTCTTCGTCACCGGCAATAAGGATAGAACGCTCGTTGAAGAGCTTGTAGGTTCCGTTGAACCAGTCCTTTGCCTTGTAGTTATTGAGAGCCCGTTGCAAGAGGTTCTTTATTTTGTCATACTGTTTCTCGGTCGAAATCAGACCTTTGAGCAGCAGTGTCTTTTTGAGTGCAGATTCAAGGTCGCTACTGTTCTCTATCTCTGATAATACAAGGTGCATGAGCTCGCCCTCGGCGATGTATGCCTGTTGTTGCTCATCGTCCTCCGTTGCAAGGAAACGGGCAAGTTCGCGCGACTGGCGGAACTCTATTCTGCTGTCGTAGTAACTGAAGGGGAGAATCTCCACTTTTGGTTTCTCTTCGAACGGGTTGTCGGCTTTTTCCTCCTCTTCATCCTTGTTCTTGTCTTTGCTTGGCACAATGTTTCCGTAACGCAGCACACACTCTTTATCATCATATACGCAGCCATCAAGTGCCAAATTGGGGATTACCTTGTTTAGTAGGTCCGATACCTTGTTAGCCTTTTTTGCCGTGTTGTCGCTGAACATTATCAGATTGCTCTTTGCACGGGTTGTGGCAACATAAAGGATATTCAGGTTATCGACAATCTGGTACAGAAACTCCTTATAATACTCCTCTTTATAAATGGATTCGCTCGTCTCTTTCTTGCAATCAATGGGCAACAGGCTTATGGTGTTGTATGGTGCCTGGTTTGGTTCACACCAAAGAAGACTTCTCCAGTCACCGGTCAATGTCCAATCGCAGAACGGACAGATTACAGTGTGGAACTCCAAACCTTTTGATTTGTGTATTGTCATTACACGCACACTGTTTACGCTTTCAGCGGGAACACACTTGTCCTTGAGCCCGTCATCCCAGGCGGCAAGGAATTTGTTGAGGTCGGCATGACGGCCGTTTATGTATTGCGAAGCATAGTCAAGAAAGGCATATATATATGCCTCTTCGTCGCTCGAATCTCCAACATTGAGCAGTGCAAACAACTGTTCTATCAGTTCATACACCGGCAATCCCTTCAAGCGTTCGAGTTCTTTGCTCAGTTTTGTCGGAACCAGAGTTGTTATGTCATCGCCAACTGTAGCCTCGCTGCCATTTGCTGTAATCAGGTTGTAGAGTTTGACAAGATTTGCAATGTTTACTTTGTCTTCGGGCGTCGCAATGTAGCGCAAGGCAGCAATAACAAGTCTTACATATTGCGATGATGAGAGTTTGTAAGCTTCGTCCGAGACTATCTTGATATTAGGGAACTCTTTGTTGAAGGCTTCTACAACAAGGTCAATCTTCTTCTCTTTTGTGCGCAGCAATATCGCTATGTCGCGCGGTGCGATGTTCTCTTCATCAATAAGCCTGTGCAAGGTTGCCATCAGCTCTTTTATTGCCAAGTCATTGAACTTGTCTTCGGGTTGCTCCTTTTTAATCAGGCGCACCTCGGCATATCCTTGCCAGGGTTTCTCCTTCTTCCCTGGTTGTGGTTGGGGAATGGCCTGTTCAACATCGGCGTATGCAGCCATGATGTCCTTTATCCCTTGTGTGCCGACAGAATCCTCGTAGGTTTTAGCTATACTCTCTACCGAAGCACGGAAAAGCGCGTTATTGAAGGCGACGATGCGACGGTCACTACGGTAGTTGGTCGATTTGTATGTGGTACCGTCAACGGTTACATCCTGGTTCGCAAAAGTCGTTTGGTCTTTGCGGAAATGGCTACCAATGTTGTTCATGATGTTCCAATCACTGTTGCGCCAACGGTATATTGACTGTTTGACATCACCCACGATGAGGTTGAAATTGCCTCGCGCCAGCACCTCTTCGAGCAGAACCTTGAAACAGCTCCATTGTAACTTTGAAGTGTCCTGGAACTCGTCAATAAATATGTGATCTATCTCCGTACCAATCTTCTCGAAGATGAATGTTGCGCTCTTATCGAGCATGGTGCTCAGTAGGTGAGTGGTCTCGGCAAGCATAAATCGGTTCTCGCGTGTGTTCTCCTCCTTGAGTGTGCTAGCAATGTTATTGAGCATTGCAAGCTGGTGGTAGTGCTCGAGCGATAGTTTGCTGTTGACATGCTGCCTGGCAAGCGGTATGGCATCGTTTATCAATTGGGCGATTTCATTCACATATGGGCATGTGGCCGAGATTTTTGCAGGGTTGGAAGCCAGTGCCGCCTTTTGAGGTGCCCACTCGACAATCTCGCCATTACTCATCTTCTTGAATGTACCCCAAATACCTTTTTCGTTACCGCTGAAATCGGTTGCTACATAACCTTGTGCCAGCCTGAAGAATTCATCTCCCAGGAATTTTGATTTTGTCTCTATTGCTCTTTTCTCGGCACTGACATCGCTGTAGAATTTCTTAAGCAATAGGCCGTTGTCGCGCTCCATCTCCTCGCGCAGCGCCTCGCCACGCTGCTGGTACTCCTCGCGCAGAATGTTTTTTGCAAAATCCTTTATCTCTCTGTCAATCTTCCATTTCGCGCCACTGCTCATCTTGTCCTCGATGTACCTTACAACTTGAGCAATCTGTTCGGTTTCGGGTTCAAGTTTCTTTATGTATGCGTCAACGGCATTCTCAAGCAGTTCCTCACCGTCTAGTGATATTTCCATGTCGCCGTTGAGGTCGAGTTCCTTGGCAAGGCTGCGCAGTACAGACTGGAAGAATGCATCAATTGTCTGTATGCGGAAATGACCATAGTCGTGCAGAATGTTCTCAAGAGCCTTGCCGGCCTTCTCCTGTATCTGTTCTTCACTGTACTGTGGCAACTGCTGCCTTATTTTAGCAGTATAGTCGGCTGCACTTTTCAGCCCGTTTGCCACACCATAGAGTTTCCCCAAGATGCGTTCCTTCATCTCACCTGTTGCCTTGTTGGTAAAGGTAACGGCAAGAATCTTGCGGTAGGACTCAGGGTTGGCTATCAGCAACTTTATGTATTCGAGTGCAAGAGTGAATGTTTTGCCCGAACCTGCCGATGCCCTGTAAATGTTAAGATTCTCACTCATATTGTTATTGCCTGTCTTTTAATGTCTCAATTTTACTTTTTCCCGGAGATATTCTCACTACATTGACTTTGACCGGTATCTGTTCCAACATTTCAGACAGGTGTGATATCACACCAATCTTGCGCCCGTGACTCTGTAGTTTCTCAAGCATCATCAACGCAGTCTGTAATGTCTCCTTATCAAGAGCTCCAAACCCCTCATCAATGAAGAGCGATTCTATCCTCATGCGGTTAGATGATAGCGATGATAATGCAAGGGATAGTGCAAGAGAAACCATGAAAGTCTCACCACCTGAAAGTGTATGTGCAGAACGGCTCTCGGACATCATGTCCAAATCTATAACCTTTATACCCAAACTGTTATTGGCAATCCTTGCAAGTTTATATCTTTTGGTCATCTCTGCAAGATGCGTGTTGGCCACATTTAGCAGGATGTCAAGGGTGTACTCCTGTGCCGATTTCATCAATTTGTCT
>JAFNWA010000280.1 GCA_017383665.1 Bacteroidaceae bacterium
ATACTTCAATATTGAGTGATGCCAACAATAAAGTAAGTTATCCGGCGCCAAAAGTTGGACGGATTAACAAAGTATTATTGATAAAGAGTTCGGTATTTGCACCGGACTCTTTCTTTTTTGTCTTAATGATAACTCTATTTTCTTTTATACATAGACAGTAGCTTCATTCCCCCTCTCCAAAACAAATCCCCCTACGCCCGTGTTATCTTCTCAAATAAAACTGTACTGTTATGGAGTGGTTTACTAATCTTTTGCAGGCGCATCCGGAGCTGGCGATTTACTTGACGCTGGGGCTTGGTTTCCTCATTGGGCGTGTTCAGGTGAAGGGGTTCAGCCTGGGTATTGTGACGAGTGTGCTGCTGGTGGGTGTGCTCATTGGGCAACTTAATATCCCAACGCCGGGGCCGCTGAAACAGGTGGCGTTCCTGATGTTCCTCTTTGCCATTGGGTACAAGGTTGGCCCGCAGTTCTTTGCGGGACTGCGCAAGGAGGGTTTGCCGCAGGTTTTCTTTGCCGTTGTTATGTGTGTGTTCATTCTGCTCTCTACCTGGGGCATTGCCTTGGTGATGGGTTACAATGTGGGCGAGGCAGCGGGGTTGCTGTCGGGCTCGCAGACCATAAGCGCTGTAATTGGCGTTGCGGGTGATACCATCCGCGGGCTTGGATTGCCGGCCGATGAGCAGGAGAATGCGCTGAACATCATACCAGTTGCATACGCTGTGACTTACATATTCGGCACGGCGGGTTCGGCGTGGATTCTTGCGCGCTTGGCTCCAAAATTGCTTGGCGGTGTTGACAAACTGAAGGCGAAGTGCCGCGAGCTTGAGAAGCAGATGGGCAGCGACGACAGCGAGAAGCCGGGCATTATGGGTGCAAAGCGAATGGTTGAGTTCCGCAGTTATACCATTGAGAACGACTGGTTCGCGCAAGGGCGTCGCGTGAAGGAGCTTGAAGCCTTCTTTGAACGGCAGGGGAAACGGCTGTTTGTGGAGCGCATACGCAAGGGCAAGCGCATTGTTGATGATGTGAGGCCGCGCGAGGTGCTGCACCTTGGCGACGAGGTGGTGCTGAGCGGCCGCTACGAATATACCATTGGCGAGGAGAAATGGATTGGGCGCGAAGTGGATGACACTGCCCTGCTCGATTTCCCGGTTATGGTTATGAAGACCACCATTGCAGGGCACTCGCACAAGCGCGACATGACGTTCGGCGGCAAGAAGGTTGGCGAACTGCGCCGGCAGCCATTTATGCATGGTGTCGTGATACAGAAAATCAAGCGCATGGGCGTGAACATACCGGTGTTTGCCGACACGCTGCTTAACACAGGCGATGTGATTGAGCTTGTGGGCAAGAAGATTGAGGTGATGCATGCCGCAAAGGAGATAGGTTACCCCGACCCTGCCACAAATGCCACAGATGTGGTTTTCATGTCGATTGGCATTTTCATTGGTGCGGTGATTGGCACACTCACACTGCACATTGGCGGCGTGCCGCTTAGCCTTAGCAGTAGCGGCGGTGCATTGATAGCCGGCTTGGTGTTCGGTTGGTGGCGTGCACACCACCCCACAATGGGTGCAATACCCGAGGGGGCGCTGTGGGTGTTCAACAATCTTGGACTGAATATTTTCATAGCCATTGTTGGCATATCGGCAGGACCGGGCTTTGTAGAGGGATTCCGCGAGATTGGCCTGTCACTGTTCCTTGCCGGCATTGTTGCCACGGCGTTGCCGTTGCTCTTTGGCGTGTGGGTTGCTGTTAAGTGGTTCAAGTTCCACCCTGCCATCGCGCTTGGCTGTTGCGCCGGAGCGCGCACCACCACTGCAGCCATTGGCGCACTGCAGGAGAGCCTTGGCAGCGAAACACCTGCATTGGGTTACACTATCACATACGCAGTCGGAAATACATTGCTGATACTTTGGGGCGTGATACTGACGCTGATGGTAGCGTGACGAGGTGAAAGGTGAAAG
>JAFNWA010000281.1 GCA_017383665.1 Bacteroidaceae bacterium
GTCAACACGCTTACCCAACAGGTTCTGACGGAAACGGCCCTGCTTACCCTTCAGTGAATCACTGAGTGACTTGAGGGGACGGTTGCTCTCAGACTTAACAGCACTGGCGCGACGGCTTTACAACATTCAAGAAGCCTATTGTTGCAACTGAATCTATCACGAACCTCAAACCAGAAGATTCTTCATTCAAAATTAATTATTCAGTTACATTCAATGGTACAATAAGCGATGCAGGAATTCCGGCATACACACAACGAGGATTTGTATATAGCGATTACTATAGTACACCAACAGTTGGAAATGGAACAACAGTAACCGTCTCAGGCACAGGAACCGGAAAATTCTCAAAAGAAGTGAATGGTTTGTTCGCATCCAGCTACTATTATGTCAGAGCTTTTGTAAAAACAGAAAATGGATATATATATGGCGAAACTGTGCAATTTGATACATGGTAAATAGTATAGAGAATAAACAGACTAAATGAAGCAGAGGGTGACCATCAGTCACCCTCTGCTTCATTTAGTCTGTTTATAAAGAGATATATTGGGAGTTACGAAGCCCATATTGTGGGTTAATTTACTGAGTGTAAATGAGCAATTAGGGCAAGTTTAACGACAATAGGGTCTTTTAAACCTCTACTCTTTTATTACGATTTACAGAGAATTTTTCAAATTTTAAAAATATATTCACTATATTTGCACAAGTGTGCCATATTGTGTGGTAATATGCGAGAAGAGTGTAACTTTAACTTAAAATAATCTTTAATATGAAAAATCGTTTCACACTACTGTTCACAGCATTGTTGCTCTGCTTTACATTGCAGCTCAATGCGCAGAACAAGAATGTAAAGCCTTTCGTTATCCCTGAACTCCGTGAATGGGTTGGTGCAACAGGTGAGTTTGAAATAACCGGTGCTACAAAGGTTGTGTACAGCAAGTCACAGCCACAGGCTGCCGATGTTGCAGCACTCTTTGCCGAGGATTACCGCAAGATGACAGGTATCCAGTTGGAAGTCAAAACCGGCAAGGCTGCCAAAGGCGACATCCAGATTACAATCAAGAACAACAAGAAGCTTGGCAAAGAGGGTTACAAGGTTGCCATTGCAAACAATGTAAAGATTGAGGCAACAACAGAGCGCGGTGCAATCTGGGCAACACGCACATTGTTGCAGATTGCCGAGCAGAACGGCGGAAAGCTCCCGAAGGGTAACATCGTTGACTACCCCGACTATGAGATGCGTAGCTTCATGCTCGACTGCGGTCGCAAGTTCATCCCCATCAGTTTCCTGCACGAGTATGTAGATTTCATGGCATACCACAAGATGAACACATTCCACATCCACCTCAACGACAATGCCTTCAAGCAGTATTTCGGCCACGACTGGGCAAAGACTCCATCGGGATTCCGCTTGGAGAGCGACTTCTTCCCCGGCCTAGCATCACGCGATGGCTATTACACAAAGGAGGAGTTCATTGAGTTGCAGAAGCATGCAGAGCGCGTGGGTGTAGAGATTATCCCCGAGTTCGATGTTCCTGCTCACTCATTGGCATTCGTACACTACCGCCCCGAGCTGGGCAGCAAGGAGTATGGTCTTGACCACCTCGACCTCTTCAACCCTGCTACATATACATTCGTTGACTCCCTCTTCATGGAGTTCCTCGGTGGCGAGGAGCCCGTTTTCCGTGGCCCACGCTTCCATGTTGGTACCGACGAGTACTCTAACCGCGACACAGCAGTTGTGGAGAAGTTCCGCTACTTCACCGACCACTGCATTCGCGAGGCCGAGAAGTACGGCAAGCAGGCTTGCGTTTGGGGTGCGCTCACACACGCAAAGGGCAACACCCCTGTAAAGGTTGAGAATGTACTGATGTATGAGTGGTACAACGGCTATGCCGACCCAACAGATATGATTAACCTCGGCTACGATGTCATAAGCATCCCCGACGGCCTCACATACATTGTTCCCGCTGCAGGCTACTACTATGACTACCTCAACTGCAACTACCTCTATGACACCTGGACACCTGCCATCATCGGTAACCAGACATTCCCCGAGAAGCACCCACAGATAAAGGGTGGTTCATTTGCTGTTTGGAACGACCACGCCGGCAACGGTATCAGTTGCAAGGATATCCACTATCGTGTACACCCTGCCATGCAGACAATGGCTGTAAAGATGTGGACAGGCGCTAAACCATCAGTTCCTTTTGCTGAGTTCAACCAGGCACGTCTTGCACTGAGCGACGCTCCGGGCGTTAACATCGCAGGCCGTTTCAGTGGCGAGAAGCGCACCATCCTTGAGGCTGCAAATGTTGTAGCAAACACAAACCTTGCAGCAAAAACAGGTGTGAAAGAGATTGGTTTCGACTACAGCGTATCGTTCGACATCGAGTACAACAACGAGAAGAACGGCGCGGTTCTCTTTGAGTCACGCGATGCAGTTTTCTACATTGCCGACCCTGCACAGGGCAAGCTCGGTTTCTCACGCGACGGCTACCTCAACACCTTCAACTTCCGTTTCTATCCTGGTGAGAAGGCACAGGTAACAATCTGCGGTAACGAGAGCGAGACAAAGCTCTATGTAAACGGCAAGCTCATAGAGACACTCGACAAGCAGACAATCTACCACAACGAGGGTGGCAAGGACAAGATGTTCTATGTTCGCACACTTGTGTTCCCACTTGAGAAGACCGGTGATTTCACCAGCAAGGTAACAAACCTCAAGGTTACAAACTACAGCAAGTAAAAAAATACCTACATGCAATACCACGCCCCACCGTGCGGTGGGGCGTTTGTTTTTCCATCCACAAATAAGAAATCATTACCACCAATGCCAAACGACACCAAGCTCCTCCCCTCTCCGAGGCGGAGGTGTCGGCTTGCCGACGGAGGGGAGCAAAAAACAAAGAAAAAACTAAGTTGTACAGAAATATACAAAAACATCTAACAATATGAACAAACTAAACATTATCGCATTATTGGCAATTTTCTCTTTGTCGTGCTTGAATTCATCGGCTCAGTTTGATTCCAAAGTTTGGGAAAAACA
>JAFNWA010000282.1 GCA_017383665.1 Bacteroidaceae bacterium
CACATAACAAAGCAGTTGCCAACAGACCCTGCGGCTGATTTCGTGGCAGAGGTGAACAAGGCAAAGCGTGCTGCATGTGCCGCAAACCACTCTTGTACACACTTGCTCGACCAGGCACTGCGCCAGGTGCTCGGTACTCATGTTGAGCAGAAGGGTTCACTTGTTACTCCCGAGGGTATCCGTTTCGACTTCTCGCACTTCCAGAAGGTGACCGACGAGGAGATTGAGCAGGTTGAGCGCATTGTGAACGCACGCATCCGCGAGAACATCCCATTGACAGACTACCGCAACATCCCCATTGAGGAGGCGAAGAAGCTTGGCGCTATTGCCCTGTTCGGCGAAAAATATGGCGACCATGTACGCGTTGTACAGTTCGGCTCATCAATCGAATTCTGCGGTGGTACTCATGTCGCGTCAACCGGTAACATCGGAATGGTTAAGATCGTTAGCGAGAGTTCTGTAGCTGCAGGTGTGCGCCGTATTGAGGCTATCACCGGAGAGGCTCTCGAGAACCACAACTACAAGGTGCAGAACCTGTTGAAGGAGATTCAGTCACTCTTCAACAATGTCCCCAACCTGAAGGCTACAATTGTGAAGTCAATAGCAGAGAATGCCGAATTGAAAAAGGAGATTGAGACTTATGCAAAAGAGAAGGCTGCAATGGTAAAGGCTGACCTGCTCAAGGAAATCAAGGAATTCAACGGTATGCGTTACATTAGTGCAGTTCTTCCTTTGGCACCTGCAACAGTAAAGGACATCGTCTTTATGTTGCGTCAGGAGCAGACCGAGAACCTGCTTGTTGTTGTTGGCAGCGTATATAACGAGAAGCCACAGTTGACAATTTCGGTAAGCGCTGACCTTGTTGAGAAAGGTTTGAATGCAGGCAAGATTGTCGGCCAGGCTGCACGCGAGATGCAAGGTGGTGGCGGTGGCCAGGCACACTTTGCACAGGCCGGTGGCAAGAACCCCGACGGTGTAAAGGCTGCCATCGACAAGGTATTCGACATTATTAAGGGATAACACCGCAAAGCGCGGTATCCACATAACAGAATCGGAGTGGCAATTGCCACTCCGATTCTGTTATAATTCTTTCCAATTCACCAGGTACAGTTTTTCACTTGCGCGCGTGAATGCCGTGTATAGCCAACGGTAATAATCGGGATTTATCATATCCTCGCCAACATATCCTTGGTCAACGAATACCCGTTTCCACTCACCACCCTGAGCCTTGTGACAGGTGACGGCATAGCCATACTTTACCTGTAAAGCATTGTAATAAGGATTCTTGCGTATTTCCTCCATCCGTTTACGCTTTGAACGGATCTCGGGATAATCCTCCCAAACGGCGTTGAAAAGGCGTTCATTCTCCTCCCTTGTCAAAGAGGGCGATTCGCTTGTGAGCGTATTTAACATTATCTTTACATCTATCTCACAATCCTCATAGTCTATCATGGAGAGTGTCACATCGGCAAAACGAAATCCATACATCTCCTCGACGCCATGTACACGGACAATTTGAGCCATATCTCCGTTTGCAATAAAGTCGAGTTTTTCAAGCAGTGCTTTATCCTCACGCCCAAGCACCTCGCGCCAATAGTAATTATTCTTTACAATCATCAACATATCACCTCTACTGAGTTCCTCTTCGCGATAGAGAATTCGCCGGCGTATGCCCTCGTTATAGACATTGGCGCGCTTGTTCGAACGACAAAGGATTATGGTCTCTTCTACTCCTGTTCTGTCATAGCAGGTCTCGATGGACTCGATGAGTTCATCTCCATGCACGCTGCAAATGTCGGGAAACCCCTTCAGTTTCACCTTTGGAAGACAATATGCGTCCTCGTTCTCAATTTTTTCCCTTAACATTGTTGCATTGAAGAGAATGCCCGAGTCATTCAGTTGCCTCATGACTTGTCTCAACTCAACAGATTTCACATTAAGGAACATTGAGCGCAGATAGCTCTCTGTCAAGGCCGGCGACTGCCACTCTCCTACCGGTGGCAATTGCGCTGTATCGCCAAGCAACAACAAAGAACAGCCGTAACCAGAATAGACGAACTCAATGAGATCGTCAAGCAAGCCGCCAGCACCGGTCATGGTGTTGCTCTCATTCGATATCATTGAGGCCTCGTCAACAATGAACAGGGTGTTGCGCATTCTGTTTTCGCTAAGAGTGAATACAGAACTGTCCATGATGGA
>JAFNWA010000283.1 GCA_017383665.1 Bacteroidaceae bacterium
CCAATATGGGTAGGGGGGATATACGCATTGGCTGGGACAACAAGACAAAGAGTATGTTGCTCGATGCCGGCATATACAATAGTGAGAATGAGTTGTCAACGGTCAAGGGTTTCCTTTCGCAGGTGAATGATACCATTACACTCATGATTGATGCAAACAATCTGAATGCAGGCTTTATTGATAGTAAATTGCAGTCATTTCTGGTTGAGACCGAGGGCGCATGTTGTGGTAAAGTTCATCTGCATGGCGGTTGGAGTGCTGTTGATTTTGATGGCGCTTTGGCTCTTTATTGCTCAACGAGGGTAAAGGCTACTAATGTCAAATACTATTTTACAGGTGACTCCATCAAGTTCTCCAAAGGGCTTATGTCTTTTGACAAGGCAAAGCTTTATGACAGGTATGGCAATAGAGGAACAATTGCGGGCGACTTGAAACACAGGAACCTTTCCCATTGGACCTGTCTGTTCAATGTGGAGGCAAACGAATTGTTGGTATATGATACCGATAATTTCGGTTCCCTTCCCTTTTATGGTACAGTGTTTGGCACCGGAGGTGCTACAATAAAGAGTGACAGTTCCGGTTTCTCATTAAAGGCGAAACTTAGAAGTGATCCTCATTCTCATTTCGTGTATGACTCGAATGAAACGAGTGGTGCAAGGGATAATAGTTTTGTGAATTTTGTTGATAGCAGCAAGCGTAAAAATAACAAAGAGACTGATGCCAAGGAGGTGAAGGTTAAGAATGCCTATAGTTCAACTTCAAGCAAACTTACACTTGACTTCATGCTTGATGTCAATGATAATCTGGAACTGAAGGTCTATACCAACTTGCAGACAGATGACTATATAAGTCTTTATGGTTCCGGTCCTATAAATGCGGTATTTAATGACAAAGCCGGTTTTAGTATGAAAGGACATCTTGATTTGGCTCGTGGAACATACAAGTTTACAATTCAGGACATATTCCCCAAGGTGTTCGATATCATAAAAGGTAGTACACTTGTATTCAATGGTGACCCGTACAAGGCTGAACTGAATTTGAAGACAAAGTATCTTGTGCCATCAGCTTCACTCAGTGACCTTACAACTGAAATTGCAAAACGCAAGACTGTGAAGGTGAACTGTATTATGGATATTACCGGAAGTCTTCAAGCGCCTGATTTGGCTTTTGATCTTGAACTTCCCGAGGGTAGCGAGGAGGAACGCGAACTGCTTGCTAGTGTTGCGAGTACACCGGACCAAAAGAATATGCAGTTTGTTTACTTGCTTGGTGTCGGTAAATTCTATACATTCGATACGAACAATGCCCAGACAATGGGTGAAACCAATTCTTCGACAGCTGTTGAGTCACTTATCTCAAATACAATATCGAGCCAATTGAACAATATGCTCGGTAAAATTATAAATAATGGTAATTGGGATATTTCGGGAAATATCTCGACCAGCGAGCGAGGTTGGAACAGTATGGAGGTTGAGGGTATGCTTCGAGGTCGTCTGCTGAACAACCGTCTGTTGATAAATGGTAATCTTGGATATCGTGAGAACCCTATAGCCAACCGTAACTTTATAGGTGACTTTGAGTTGCGATGGCTGCTGAGTCCTAAATACAACTGGAGCATCAAGGCATACAGCAAGACCAATGATCGTTATTTTAGTAAAACAGATCTTACTACACAGGGTGTTGGTACTAATATCCTATTTGAGTTCGACAGTTGGAAGTGGTGGGGCAAGAAGAAGGATAAGAATAAAACCAAAAAGCGTTCTAAAACGAAAGAACCGGTAGTGCAGCCATTGATGCAAGAGGAGAACACCGATAGCATAAAGTTGCAGAGTATAGTTGATATAAAATAATGACCGACCTTTATATATATGAGAAATTTCGTTTCTGTAAATGATATATGCGACTTGAAGAAGGCGCTCGATGAGGCTTTTGAGATAAAGGCTGATCGTTATAAATATTGCGAGTTAGGCAAGAATAAGACCCTGATGATGGTTTTCTTTAATTCAAGTTTGCGTACAAGGTTGAGTACTCAAAAGGCCGCCTTGAATTTAGGCATGAATGTGATAGTACTTGACATCAACCAGGGAGCATGGAAGTTGGAAACGGAGCGTGGGGTCATTATGGATGGGGACAGGCCTGAGCATATACTTGAGGCAATACCTGTTATGGGTAGTTATTGCGATATTATAGGTGTTCGCTCGTTTGCTCGTTTCGAGAATAAAGAGGATGATTACAACGAGGTTATACTCAATCAGTTCATTAAGTATTCAGGTCGTCCTGTTTTTTCAATGGAAGCTGCGACCCGCCATCCTCTTCAAAGTTTTGCAGACCTGATAACAATTGAAGAGTACAAGAGTAAGCCGCGTCCAAAGGTGGTTCTTACCTGGGCTCCTCATCCCAAAGCTTTGCCACAGGCTGTTCCCAACTCGTTTGCCGAGTGGATGAATGCAGCCGATTATGATTTTGTCATCACGCATCCCAAGGGGTATGAACTTGATTCCCAATTTGTGGGTAATGCCCGTGTGGAGTATGATCAGATGAAGGCTTTTGAAGGTGCAGACTTTGTCTATGCGAAGAATTGGGCTGCCTATTCCGGTGAAAACTATGGCAAGGTGCTCTCAATTGACCGCGACTGGACTGTCAGTGAACGACAGATGTCTGTTACCAACAACGCCTATTTTATGCATTGCTTGCCTGTGAGACGCAATATGATTGTTACCGATGATGTCATTGAGAGCGAACGCTCCCTTGTTATCCCTGAGGCTGCAAACCGTGAGATTTCTGCAACAGTGGTGTTGAAGAGAATGTTGGAAAGCCTTGGCTGATATGACCTGTTACTGCCGGTAGTAGATTCTCTTCAGTATTGCGTCAATTGAGTATTTGCCGGGACCAGTGATGTAGAGTAGTACAAATATTGTAAGGTACATCAGTGATGGCTCTTTTATGGCCAATGTGTCATTTGCGTGTATGACGAAGAATGCGATACACATTGTGAATATCATGGGTATAAGGCACAGACGGTACAATGCTCCAATCATGAAACCTAACGAACAGATAATTTCGGCAAACAGTACCAACCACATTGACAGTGTAGCACCCAATCCTATTGGGTCCGGGAAATTTTCGCTGGAGCCAAAGTAGATGTTCCATTTGGCAATTCCGTGGTTTAAGAACAGGAAACCGAAAATGATGCGCGCAAGAAGCAGAACCAGAGATTTAATTGATGACGCATCCGGTTCGTGGAATAGAATTTTTAAAAAGAGATTTTTATACATAATTTGCAGTGTTTTTTTGAGAAACACTGCAAATCGTCATTTTGTTCGTAACTTTCAGTTTAATTCAAAACGCACATTTACTGTAAAACGGTATGTGATTTTCCCAATGTTGATGATTGGCTCGGCGACAGAGCTTTCCGTGAGAGTGTCTTCTGCCATGTTCCGTGCTTGTGATTTGTATAATCTGGGTTGTGCTTGTCCGCTGTTCATCCAATAACTTATTGTAATGGCTTTCCCCACCTCTTGATTTATTGCTTGGGCAAGCATCTGTGCCTCTGCCTTTGCGGTTTGCATGGCTTCTACACCCATTTCTGCTTTCAGCTCCTTTTCTGCGGTATATTTTGTGCGTATAAGTTCAATATACGAGATCTGCTGTTCTTCAAGTGAAACAATAATATCCTGCATTGTGGTTGCATTATTGAGCTTCAGTAGATAGGTGGCTTCGGTCTTGGGGGTTATGCTCTTTGAGAATTTCTTGTAACTGATTTCGCTGCCCATATAACTAAGAGTCAGACTCTCTTGAATGTCAATGTGGTTTGCCTTCAATACACTAATCATCGCTGCCTGCATCTGCTCGAGAGTCTTCTTGCCTTTATAATCTTTTTCGTTTATTGTTATCTGCAAGTAAATCTCATTGGGTGTCACTTCCCGCTCCACTGTGGCGTTAATATCTATATATGGTTGTGTTGCTGTTTGTGCTGTGCTCTTTGCTGGTATTGCAAGAATGAACATCATTATTGCAAAGGCTGTTGTTGTGAGAATCTTTTTCATGTCAGTTCTTTTAAATGGGTTATATAATCTCTGTCGCCATGCAGGTGCCGGCAAGGCGCAAGTTGGGAAATATTCTGTTATAAAACAAATTTTTCCGGGTACGGTTAGTTAATGTTAATATGAATTAGTCTTTTTTAATACCATTCTTGCGATATTCGAGTGGTGGTGTACCAGTCTTTTTCTTGAAGAATGTCGAGAATTGCCCAATGCAGTCAAAATGTAGTCTTGATGAAATTTCTGCTATGCTCATGTTTGTGTTTTCCAGCAACTCCTTTGCTTTGGTGAGTTTTTGCTCTAAACGGAATTGTCCGGGTGAAATTCCACACTTTCTCTTGAATTCACGGCGAAAGAACGAATAGCTGATACCCAAGGAGGATGCAATATCTTCAAGAGCCTGATTCCCCACCATATCCTCTTTCATTATTGCTTTTGCCTGATTGATGATGCGTATTATATATGTGTCACCGTATGTGCGGTTCATGTCCTCGTAGTGCAAACGCCCGATAAGTGATATTGCAATACTTGACGCGGCTTGTTGGAATC
>JAFNWA010000028.1 GCA_017383665.1 Bacteroidaceae bacterium
AATCTACCATTTGGGAGTAAAACCAGAGCAGTTGGCCGACAAGATTATCCTGGTGGGCGACCCGGGCCGTGTGCCATTGGTCGCGTCGCATTTCAGCGAGCAGGAGTGTGACATACAGCATCGCGAGTTCCGCACTATCACCGGTACCTACAAAGGCAAGCGCATAACCGTTGTTTCTACAGGCATCGGTTGCGACAATGTAGATATTGTGGTAAACGAGATTGATGCACTTGCCAATATCGATTTCGCCACTCGTTATGAGAAGGACGATCTACGCAAATTGCAGATGGTTCGCATCGGTACCTGTGGTGGCTTGCAACCACATACACCGGTTGGAACATTCATCTGCTCGGCAAAGTCGGTTGGCTTCGACGGTCTTTTGAACTTCTATGCCGGACGCAACGAGGTATGTGACCTGCCCATGGAGCGCGCCCTGCTCAATCACTTGGGATGGAGCGGTAATATGTGCCAGCCTGCACCCTATGTCATTGCTGCCGATGAAGAGCTCACCAATCGCATTGCCCAGGACGATATGGTGCGTGGCGTCACAATTGCCTGTGGCGGCTTCTTCGGCCCCCAGGGACGCCGTTTGCGCGTGCCTCTTGCCGACCCTCACCAGAACGAGAAGGTAGAGTCGTTCCTCTACCAGGGACAGCAGATAACCAATTTCGAGATGGAGAGCTCGGCACTCGCCGGCCTTGCGGCACTCATGGGACACCAGGCAGTCACCGTGTGCCTCGTAATCGCCAACCGTAGAGCCAAAGAGGCTAATGTCGATTACAACGAGAAGATGAATGAGCTGATACAGACTGTGCTTGAACGCATCTAAAATTTGTGGTTGACTAAAAAGGCTCTTTTGTTGTTACGCTTGTCTCCAAAATCCTCATTTACTTCAAGTAAACTCCGGTGTTTGGAGCCTTCGCAAGCCTAAAAATAGCTCTTTTTATTCAACCCCAATACCACTTTTTTGTTAGGGCATCTTTTTAGAAAATCCCAAGTAAGCGGTATAACCGTAGGGGCAGACCGATGTGTCTGCCCTTGCAATGAAATAAAAAACTCCTCCACTTTAAAAGGGGAGGTGCCCGTAGGGCGGAGGGGATAATTAATTAAACTAGCAAACTCAACTGATGAACGACACAATATGCGCCTTGGCTACACCGCAGGGCGGAGCAATAAGCATTATAAGAATATCGGGCGCAAAGGCCATTGAATATACATCACACATCTTCACCCCGCGTAAGGGGGTGCAACTGACCGAGCGTAAGTCGCATACCGTGGTGTTTGGCGACATCTGCACCGACGGCAAGGAAATCCTTGACGAAGTGCTTGTTACCGTTATGCGTGCGCCATATACCTACACCGGTGAGGATGTCATTGAAATAAGTTGCCACGCATCGTCCTACATCACCCAACAGATACTCTTGGCCCTGTTCAATCTCGGCGCACGCCAGGCCGACCCGGGCGAGTTCACTATGCGTGCTTTCCTCAACGGCAAGATGGACCTTAGCCGTGCCGAGGCTGTGGCCGACCTCATTGCCTCTTCCTCAAAGGCATCGCATCGCCTGGCGATGAACCAGCTGAAAGGCGATTTCAGCAACGAACTCACAGGCCTGCGCGACAAACTGCTAAAACTGACCACACTCATGGAGCTTGAACTCGACTTCAGCGAGGAGGATGTGGAGTTTGCCGACCGCACCCAGCTCATGCAACTTTGCGATGATATTGACCGCGTGATGACACGCCTTACCGATTCCTTTGCCGTCGGCAATGCCGTGAAGAACGGCGTGCCTGTGGCCATTGTGGGTGAGACCAATGCCGGCAAGAGCACACTGCTCAACGCCCTCTTGCGCGAAGAGAGAGCGATTGTGAGCGATATCAGTGGTACCACACGCGACACCAT
>JAFNWA010000029.1 GCA_017383665.1 Bacteroidaceae bacterium
AACACCTTGTAGACGTGAAGAGCAACCCGAAGAACTCACAGTTCGCTACTCCACTCTTCGAATTCTCGGGTGCTTGTTCAGGTTGTGGCGAGACTCCATATGTAAAGTTGCTGACACAGTTGTTCGGTGACCGTGAGATTGTTGCCAATGCTACCGGTTGTTCATCTATCTACACAGGTTCTGTTCCTTCTACTCCTTATACTACCAACGAGAAGGGCGAAGGTCCTACATGGGCTAACTCATTGTTCGAAGACTTCTGCGAGTTCGGTTTGGGTATGAAGCTTGCCGAGAACAAGATGCGTGAGCGTCTTGAGAGACTGTTCACAGAGATGCAGTCTTGCGAGAAGTGCAGCGACGAGCTCAAGGCTCTTGCTCAGAGATGGATTGAGAACAAGAACAACGCCGATGTAACAAAAGAGGTTGCTCCTGCAATCATAGAGGCTTGCGAGGCTTGCGGTTGCGATACTTGCAAACAGGTACTCGACATCAAGCAGTACATTGTTAAGCGTTCACAGTGGATTATCGGTGGTGACGGTGCGTCATACGATATCGGTTACGGTGGTCTTGACCATGTTATTGCATCGGGCGAGGATGTAAATATTCTTGTTGTAGATACAGAGGTTTATTCTAACACCGGTGGCCAGTCTTCAAAGGCAACTCCACTTGGTGCTATTGCAAAGTTCGCTGCTTCGGGTAAGCGTATCCGCAAGAAAGACCTTGGTATGATTGCTACAACATACGGTTATGTATATGTCGCTCAGATTGCCATGGGTGCAAGCTATGACCAGTGTTTGAAGGCAATACGCGAGGCTGAGGCTTACCCAGGTCCATCACTCGTAATTGCATACGCTCCATGTATCAACCACGGCATCAAGCGTGGTATGGGCAAGGCACAGGCAGAGCAGGCTGCAGCTGTTGAGTGCGGTTACTGGCACTTGTGGCGCTTCAACCCTGCATTGGAGGAGGAGGGCAAGAACCCATTCATCCTCGACAGCAAGGAGCCACAGTGGGACAAGTTCCAGGAGTTCTTGCAGGGCGAGGTTCGCTATGCATCACTTGCAAAACAGTTCCCGACAGAGGCTAACGAATTGTTCGAAGCAGCTCAGGAAATGGCGAAAAAACGCTATGCAAGCTACCAGCGTATGGCTAAGCTTGACTGGGGCAAAGAGGAAGTTGCTGAATAATCTGATTCAACATACTCACTATTAGAAGGAGGGTGATCCAAAAATAAATGGGTCACTCTCTTACCTTTTTAGTCAACCTCCTTTTTGTTATAGTAAAGTCACTGACGGCCTTTGGCGTTTGCTTTGCAGATTTTGCCGAACATTAGGTGTAGGAGCATTGTTATTCTTTACGATTATAACCATTTAAATTAAGGATAACTATGACTACATTAACAAAAAGTGTAAAAATGGGCGTAGCGACGCTGGCCATCATGAATGTTACGGCTGTGGTATCACTGCGCGGACTGCCCGCAGAGGCTGAGTATGGTATAAGTTCGGCCTTCTATTATCTGTTTGCAGCCCTTGTGTTCCTAATCCCCACATCATTTGTGGCAGCCGAACTTGCCGCAATGTTCCAGGACAAACAGGGAGGTGTGTTCCGTTGGGTCGGTGAGGCCTTTGGAAAGAGAATGGGGTTCGTTGCTATCTGGCTACAGTGGGTCGAGAGTACAATTTGGTACCCCACGGTGCTCACATTCGGTGCGGTGTCACTTGCTTTCATTGGAATGAATGACAACGCAGACATGTCGCTCGCATCCAACAAACTCTACACACTGGTAGTCGTGCTCGCCATCTATTGGGCTGCAACCTATATTTCCCTCAAAGGACTCGGCTGGGTGAGCAAGGTTGCAAAGGTCGGTGGTCTCGTAGGTACAATCATACCTGCCGCATTGCTCGTATTGCTTGGAATCATCTACCTCATTGGTGGCGGAAAATCACAGATGGACTTTGGCGGAGACTTCTTCCCGGATATCACCAAGCTTGACAATCTTGTACTCGCTTCGGGTATATTCCTTTTCTATGCAGGTATGGAGATGACCGGTATCCATGTTAAGGACATGGAAAACCCAAGCAAGAACTATCCAAAGGCGGTGTTCATGGGTGCAATAATCACTGTACTTATCTTTGTATTGGGAACATTTGCACTTGGTATCATCATTCCACAACAGGACATCAACCTCACACAGAGTCTGCTTGTCGGCTTTGACAACTATTTTGCATTCGTGGGAGCATCATGGCTGTCGCCAATAATAGCAATAGCATTGGCCTTTGGCGTACTTGCAGGAGTGCTCACTTGGGTTTCGGGCCCTTCAAAGGGTATCTTTGCTGTGGGCAAGGCCGGTTACTTGCCACCATTCATGCAGCGCGCAAACAAGATTGGAGTACAGAAGAATATTCTGCTCATTCAAGGTGGTGTCGTAACAATACTTAGCCTGTTGTTTGTTGTCATGCCCTCGGTGCAGAGTTTCTACCAGATTCTCTCACAGCTCACAGTTCTGCTCTACCTCATTATGTATCTGTTGATGTTTGCAGCTGCCATTTATCTGCGCTACAACATGAAAGATGCACCACGCCCCTTCCGCCTGGGCAAAAAGGGCAATGGTCTCATGTGGCTTGTATCAGGCGTTGGTTTCCTTGGCAGCTTGCTTGCCTTTGTACTCAGTTTCATTCCACCTGCGCAGATTTCTGTGGGCAGCAACACGGTGTGGTATGCAGTGCTCATAATTGGCTGTATTGTAGTAGCTGGAGCACCGTTTGTCATTTACGCAATGCGCAAGCCACATTGGATTGACAAAGATTCGCAGTTCGAGCCGTTCCATTTTGAGAAGCAGCAATAAGCAAACTGTAAAAACGAGGCGTTTGCCTCGTTTTTCTTTTTTTGCTATCTTCGCATCAACAACTCCACTACTATGAAAAATATCATATCAACCATATGCGTTGCATTGCTTTGCATTGCAGCCACAGCGCAAGACATCAACTACGCCAAATTGGTAAATCCGCTCATTGGCACAGACGGCAAGGGAAATGTATATCCCGGGGCACAGGCACCATTCGGTATGGTACAACTTAGCCCCGACAACGGACAGCCCGGCTGGGACTGGATTGCAGGATATTTCTACCCCGACAGCACCATTGCCGGATTCAGCCACACACACCTGAGCGGAACAGGTGCAGGAGACCTTTACGACATCAGTTTCCTGCCGGTTACATATCCGCTAAAGGTTGCAGCAAAGCCGTTGGGTGTACACTCCATATTCAGCCACGAACGCGAGGAGTGCTGTGCAGGATACTACCGCGTACATCTGGACAGCTATGGTATTGATGTGGAACTGACAGCCACGGAGCGTTGTGGAGTGCAGCGATACACCTACCCCACCGACACGGCTACCGTGCTGCTGAACCTGGGCAAGGCTACCAACTGGGATGCCACACAGGCCACCCACATTGCAATGGTTGACAGCTGCACGATTGAGGGCTACCGCCACTCAACCGGTTGGGCACGCGGCCAGGAGGTCTATTTCCGCACACGGTTTTCAAGACCTATTGCATCATTCCACAGTGACTACACACAGATTATACGCGACGGCAATATATGGAGTATGCCGGGCGTGGTTACAATGACCTTTGCCCTTGAGAGCGACAGGGAGCTCACCGTTACAACAGCCCTCTCGGGCACGGGACTTGAGGGAGCTGCAAAGAACCTTGCCACCGAAGCACCGCACGACGATTTTGACCGTTACCGCACCGCGACACAAGAACATTGGAACAATCGGCTGTCGTGCATTGAGGTAAAAGGCGGCACACACGACGAGCGCGTAAGTTTCTACACTGCACTCTACCGCACGATGATAGCCCCCACACTCTATTGCGATGTCGATGGTCTTTACCGTGGTGCCGACAAACAGAACCACACCGCTAATGGTTGGTACAACTTCTCGACCTTCTCGCTCTGGGATACATACCGCGCAGCACATCCGCTCTTCACATACACGGCACCTGAGTTTGTTGATGACATGGTAAACTCATTCATCGCCTTCTATGAACAGCACGGTCGCCTGCCTGTGTGGAACATGTGGGGAAGCGAGACAGATATGATGATTGGCTACCACTCCGTGCCAGTGATTGCCGATGCCTACCTGAAGGGGTTCCGCGGTTTTGATGCCGAAAAGGCACTTGCCGCCTGTGTAGCCACAGCCAACTGCGATGAATATCGCGGCATAGGCCTCTACAAGGAGAACGGCTATGTGCCGTATGATGTCGTTGACCCATACAATGCCGACAACTGGGCGATGTCGCGCACACTGGAGTATGCCTATGACGACCACTGCATTGCGCGTATGGCACAGGCCATGGGGCACGACAGCATTGCCGCCGTGTTCTACCGCCGCGCTGCGAACTGGCGCAACCAGTACAACCCGGCAACTACATTCATGCAGCCACGCGACAGCAAGGGGGAGTTCCAGCCACAGTTCAGCCCCGACGAATACACTCCACACATTTGCGAGAGCAATGCATGGCACTATATGTGGAGCGTGCAGCACGACATTGACGGGCTAATTGAACTGATGGGCAAAAAGTGTTTTGAGCAGAAACTCGACAGCATGTTCACATATTCGCCGGCCGAGAATGAAGAGCTGCCGATATTCAGCACCGGAATGATTGGGCAGTACGCCCACGGCAACGAGC
>JAFNWA010000284.1 GCA_017383665.1 Bacteroidaceae bacterium
AACTCTTTGTGTCTCTGTACGCGCCATATCATGAATCTGCTGTGTGAGCTTCGACTCGCGTCCCATAAACTCGAGCAGATGTTCCTTATATTTCTCCCAATCGGTGATATTCTTGCGTGCGACACCACTTGAGATAGCAGCCTTGGCAACGGCTGTTGAGACCTCGACCAAGAGGCGTGGGTCAACAGGCTTCGGGATGAAGTAGTCGCGTCCGAATGAGAGCTTGCCAACCTTATATACTTTATTTACGATTTCAGGAACAGGCTGCTTCGCAAGATTTGCTATTGCGCGCACGGCAGCAAGTTTCATCTCCTCGTTAATGGCTGTAGCAGCCACATCAAGAGCACCACGGAATATGTAAGGGAAACCAATCACATTGTTTATCTGGTTTGGATAATCGCTACGACCGGTACTCATAAGCACATCGGGACGGCACTCCATTGCAGCCTCATATGTAATCTCGGGCTCCGGGTTGGCCAGAGCAAATACTATTGGATCCTTGGCCATTGAGCGGACCATATCCTGTGAGAGGACATTGCCTTTTGAGAGTCCAAGAAAGACATCGGCACCGACGATTGCCTCGCCAAGTGTAGTAATGTCTGTGCGCGAAGTGGCAAATTCAAGTTTTTCAGCTGTGAGGTTAGTGCGTGAAGTACTGATGACACCACGGCTGTCGAGCATCACAATATTCTCTCGCTTGACACCAAGGGCTACATATAGTTTTGTACATGAGATTGCGGCAGCACCGGCACCGTTTACAACAACTTTTACATCACCGATATTCTTGCCGTTCACTTCAAGAGCGTTGAGCAGGCCGGCAGCAGAAATAATAGCCGTACCATGCTGGTCATCGTGCATAACAGGAATATCAAGTTCCTCTTTCAGACGACGCTCAATCTCAAAACATTCGGGCGCCTTGATATCCTCAAGGTTGATGCCACCGAATGTAGGAGCAATAGCCTTTACAGCCTGGATAAACTTTTCAGGATCCTGCTCATCGACCTCAATGTCAAAAACATCAATGCCGGCATATATCTTAAAGAGCAAACCCTTTCCCTCCATAACCGGTTTGCCGGCAAGAGGACCGATATTGCCAAGACCCAACACGGCTGTACCGTTTGAGATTACTGCAACAAGGTTACCTTTATCTGTATATTTATAAGCATCATCAGGGTTCTCCTTAATCTCAAGACAGGGTTCTGCAACACCTGGTGAGTAGGCCAACGAAAGGTCGGTCTGTGTAAAATATGGTTTTGTTGGAACTACCTCAATCTTTCCGGGACGCTTTCCGGCATGGTAATTCAATGCATCTTCTTTTGTTATCTTTGCCATTTTTCTGATATTTTCCCCAGAGGGTCTTATTTTGTATTGTTTGTTATACTTTCAATAAAGCTATCGCCGGCCTCACCCACTCCAAAAAGAGCAAAGTCATATTTCACAGGGTCATCGGGCGATAGTTTGCGCAGTTGTGCCGTCAACTCCTCCACCGTCTTGCGGTCGTTCTGCTTGCGTGTCACCAGCCCCAACTGGCGGGCAGTACGCGCCACATGTACATCGAGCGGTATCATCAACTCTGCCTGAGATACACCTTGCCAAATGCCCAAGTCCACCACCCCGTCCTTGCGACAAAGCCAACGGAGCATCATATGCATTCTTTTGCATGCCGACGCCGGTTTTCCCTTCTGTGCGACAGGATTGCTTATGTGCCTTGTCACAGCTCCGCCATTGGCCTCGGCCATTGCACGACGCAAGTTTTCAATGCCATCCCAGACCGAACAGCTCATAAATAGAGCTTCCATTGTGCCATATTTGGAGAATATGCTTCTCAAGCCACGGCAAATATATTTGAAATCACACGCAAAGAATGTGCGATGTATGTTGAGCCTGTCATCAAGTTCTTCCCACTCACCACTCATCACATAATCATAT
>JAFNWA010000285.1 GCA_017383665.1 Bacteroidaceae bacterium
GCACTCACAAAGTGGGAGAAACCGCTATGCGATGCTTTGTGGAGTGACCTTCACAAATCGTCACAAGAGGCTATACTCACCGAACTGAGCATTGTTGCCGGTGAGGTGAAGAACCACATAAAGCACCTGCGTGGCTGGATGCGCAGCCGCTGTGCAGGTACACCACTAAAGATGATGCCGTCGCGCAGCCGTGTGGTGAGCGAGCCTTTGGGCGGTGCACTTATTATCTCACCATGGAACTACCCCGTGCAGTTATTGCTTAATCCATTGGTGGGAGCAATCTCGGCAGGATGTACTGCAATACTGAAGCCATCGCCCTATGTGCCCAATGTTTCTCGCGTAATTGAGGAGATGATTACCGAGACATTCGACAAGCGTTACATCGCTGTGGTACAGGGTAACCGCGAGGTAAATGCCACATTGCTCGATGAGCGTTTCGACATCATTTTCTTTACCGGAAGCCCGGCACTGGGCAAGAAGGTAATGGCTGCCGCAGCAAAGAACCTCACTCCGGTGGTGCTTGAACTTGGCGGCAAGAGTCCATGTATAGTTGATGCTGATGCAGACATAAAGATTGCTGCACGCCGCATTGCATGGGGAAAGACACTCAATGCAGGCCAGACCTGCATTGCCCCCGACTACCTGCTCATCCACAGTAGCCGCAAGGAGGAGTTCATCAAGGAGTTCGGAAAGGCAGTCACACGCCTTCATGGCAATGACATCAAGGCAAGCCGTCATTTTGTGCGCCTTGTCAATGAGAATGCATTCAACCGTGTATCTGGTTACTTAAAGGATGGCAAGATTGCACTTGGCGGTACAACAGATGCAAAGGAGCGTTACATTGAGCCTACACTGCTCACTGATGTTCCACTCACAGCGCCTGTGATGCAGGAGGAAATCTTTGGCCCCGTATTGCCAATGATTCCGTTCAACGACCGCAACGAGGCGATAAAGTTCATAAACGAAAG
Source organism: Bacteroidaceae bacterium (assembly GCA_017383665.1). Taxonomy (GTDB): domain Bacteria; phylum Bacteroidota; class Bacteroidia; order Bacteroidales; family Bacteroidaceae; genus HGM04593. The sequence continues at coordinate 969 of JAFNWA010000285.1, forward strand.
GGAAAAGCCACTCGCACTCTACTACTTTGGAAAAGTGAGCAACGGCAAGGAAGTTATACGCACCACATCGGCCGGCGGTTCATGCATAAACGACACCATCATGCACATTGCCAACGAGAACATTCCGTTCGGAGGCGTGGGCAACTCGGGCATGGGACACTATCACGGTCGTTTGAGTTTCGATGCCTTCTCGCACAAGCGTTCGGTGGTAACCACCCCTACATGGCTCGACCTGCCGTTCCGCTACATGCCGTACAAGATGTTTGGACTGGTAAAGAAATTATTATAATAAGAATGCTGTGGAATTCCACAGCATTCTTATTATAATATCACTACCCTGTCAAGTATCCCCGTCAGTGCAGCTATTGCAATGCCGTAGTTTGTTATGGGAACACCTTGTGCCTTTGCCTGGCGCACACGGGAAAGAACCGTGCGGCGGTTGAACATACACGCTCCGCAATGTATCACAATATCATACCCTGTAAGGTCATCGGGGAAATCGTTGCCGCCCACAACATCTACATGTAGTTCCTCACCCAATTTGCTACGCAACAGACGCGGCAGTTTGACGCGACCAATATCCTCGTTTTGCGGAATATGACTGCATGCCTCGGCAATGAGTACACGCGCTGTCGGGGGCAATGTAAGCAATGCATTTGCTCCGCTGCGGAACGAATCTATGTCACCTTTATGACGCGCCATAAGCACCGAGAAGGATGTCAGCCTTGTCTCTGGCGGGGTGAGTTTCTCAACCATTGCAAACACCTGCGAATCGGTTATTATCAGTTGCGGCGGAGCAACCAGCGATTGCAGAAGGCGCGGCAACTCCTCGGGGGCACAGCAAAGCGGAATGCAATGTTTATCGAGCAGATTGCGCAGTGTCTGAACCTGAGGTTGAATGATGCGCCCCTTAGGGGCAGACGCATCCTGCGGCATAACAAGCACCACCACATCACCGGGCTTCACTAGCGAATGAGTTATATCGTCAAGATTATCATCCTGTCTATGCAGTAACGCAATGCGTTCAAGCAGAGCGCTGCGTCCATTGCCATTTATGGCTGAAAAGAAGAGAACATCGCACCCCAATGCCTCTTGCCACAGCACGACACGCTCTTCACTGCCTTGCATGTCACACTTTCCGACTACAGCAATCACAGGCAATTGCAGTTCATTTATCTGTGCAAGCCACTCCTTTTCAAGCACGGCACTGCCGTCATATTCACCAAGCAAGAGAATGGCAACATCGGCACGCGCAAGCACTTTTCGCGCAGCATCGACACGCATTGAGCCAAGCTCACCCACATCGTCGAACCCGGCAGTGTCGGCAATTACAGCTGCACCCACACCCGGCAGTTCAATGTTTTTCCATACGGTATCGGTAGTCGTCCCGGCGACATCGGACACAATAGAGACAGACTGCCCAGCCAGGTAATTCACAAGTGAGGACTTGCCCACATTTCTGCGGCCAAATATGGCTATATGGTAACGATTGGAACGAGCAACTGAAGTCATAATTATTGGCAATTGAATCTATTACTATGAAAAACACAATGATTACTAAAACCTGAAATCCCTTTCGCCATTATCTATGCGTTCCAAGTACTCGGCGGCTTTGGCACGGGCGCGTTCATTGGGAACATCGGCAAGCAGGCGTTTTATCATAGCCTCACCTTTGGCGCGTGTAGCGGGCGAAGCGTAATCGCGTATATACTCTTTAAGCGTTATCAGTGCATTAGGAAGGCAACAATTGGAGATTTGTCCGTTCTTCAACAGTGTCATAAAGCGGTCACCTGTGCGGCCTTCGCGGTAACAGGCGGTGCAGAAACTGGGGATATGATCGAGGTCAAGTAACCACTCCACGACCTCGTCGAGCGTGCGGTGGTCGGCAATATCGAAC
>JAFNWA010000286.1 GCA_017383665.1 Bacteroidaceae bacterium
ATATTATTGCCGGTAGAGCCATCTCGCCACTGTTGAATATGAATGGTGACGATGCAATGGCAATGGCCTGTGCTGCGTTCTGCATTCCAACCTCAATGACAATTGTGCGTCTAGCCGCCACGCCCGAACCGCTTATGCGCGACAACCCGCCACTGCACAGCATCGCAAGCAGAATGAGTAACGCGCACGATGCTCCAAGCACCGCAAAATTATCGGCAATCTCTTTGCTGTATTGCAGGAAAAATACTGCAGCAAGCGTCATCAGTGCCGGGAAAGCAAACTTGCCCAACGCCTTGGCAACCTTAATTGCAGCATTGGGCTTTACCTTGCGGAACAGGCTGCCGGCCAATAGAGGCACAAACAGCAGTACAATGTTCTGCACCAGTAGCTTACCAATGGGCAAGTGAATATCCATACCGTTTGTACTCGATACAAACTCGGCGACAAAAGCCATTATCACAGGCAAAGTGAACAGAGTTATAATACTGCTCAGCGCAGTCAGTGTTACCGACAACGCAACATCGCCCTTTGCAAGCATGGAAAAGACATTGGACGAACTGCCACCCGGACAACATGCCACCAGTACCAGACCCATAAAATAGATAGGTGGCAACTTCAAAGCCCATGCCACAGCAAAAGCAATCAGCGGTAACAGAATAATCTGCCCCACCATGCCCAGCAGCACTGCTTTTGGCTGTTTAGCAACATTGGCAAACGCCTTTCTGTCCAGGTCAATGCCCAACAGAAACATCAATACAATGAGTATTGGCATCACAATCCATATCGTGTTCATGTGTGGATTCCTTTTTCAATCATGTTGTTAGCAACTGCAAAAATAAGGCAAGGACACTGAAAACTCCAAATAGAATCACTTCTTGTTTTCTGATTAAAAACTGTTGATTTTTGGAAAACGCACCTTTTTGAGGTGTGAATTTATAGGAAAACGCACCTTTTTAAGGGTGAATTTTATAGGAAAACGCACCTTTTTGTGAAAACACGATATTATGTGTGATTAAAAGCGCTCAAACAAGTTTGCTGTTTCATTCGCTTTAGAACAACTTCGCCTTTTGTGCAGATACTGTGCCGAGCTAGTGCTTTAGCAAAAACTCCATTATGTCTTTCTGCAGTTATTTCTCGAAACTTTGCCACAGTTTGTCGCCGGGGAGGGGGGCGGTGATGGCTATTGTCTCCTTTGAGACGGGGTGGGTGAATTCGATGTAGCGTGCATGCAGCGAAATGCTGCCGTCTGGGTTCGAGCGTTGTGCGCCATATTTCAGGTCGCCTTTGATGGGGCAGCCTATCGATGAGAGCTGGCAGCGTATCTGGTGGTGACGGCCTGTCTTCAGTTCTACTTCTATGAGGTTGTAGTTCTGCGATGCTGCTGCAAGTCTGTAGTGAAGCAGGGCGTGTTTTGCGCCTTTGACCTCTTTGGGATAGGAAAAACTTTTGTTAAGTTTTTCGTTGCGCAGTATCCAACTGTCAATGTCGGCCTCGGTAGGTGTGGGTATGCCTTTGGTTAATGCCCAGTAGATTTTCTTTACAGCACCTTCGCTGAACATGCGGTTGAGGCGTTCGAGTGCCTTGCTTGTCTTTGCAAAGACCACAATGCCACTCACGGGGCGGTCGAGTCTGTGTGGTAGCCCAATGAATACATTGCCTGGTTTTGCGTATTTCTCCTTGATGTACTGTTTCATAGTGTCGCACAATGAAACATCGCCTGTCTTGTCGCCTTGTACAATTTCACCGGCAGCCTTGTTTATGACAATTATGTGGTTGTCTTCGTAGAGTACCTTCATGGTTTAGAGTGTGCTGGTTGTTGGTTTGTGTCCAAGTGCACCGAGTATTATTTTCTCTGTGAAGTGGTAAACGAATTTGTCGTCATTATTGCGGTTTATTATGCCATTGATGAATGGCATTTCAATACCTTTGAGGCAAAAGTGCAGGAAGCGTGCTGCCAAATCCGGGCTTTCGCTGTTGAAGAGTCCCTTTTGGTTTCCCTCGGTTATAATGTGACGGAACAGGGCTATTTCCTTGGCATCAAAAGTCTTGCGTATATGTTCCACAATTAGAATGTAGTCGGAGTGAAGGCAACCGTTGCGACGCACGATGTTGCGTGTCATCTGCAGGCGTACGAAGACAAGTTTGATGATTTTCTTATCTGCTGGCAGGTTTGACATGGCAACCTTGGTGACGGCTGTAGATATCTTCTTCACTTCCATTTCAATGCTTGCCTCGAGCAGTTGCTCTTTGCTTTGGAAATAGGTGTACAATGTGCGACGGCTTTTGTTGGCAGCCTTGGCTACATCGTTCATGGTTATGTTGCCTATTCCTTGCTTAGAGAAGAGTCTTCTTGCAACATTTATAATCTGCTCTCTTGTTTCTATGGTGGACATCTTTGTATTATGTGTTTATTTCTTTGCAAAATTACACATTTGTGCAATTTTGTGCAAAAAGGTTGCACGAAAATTTACGCTAAAAAAACAAAAATCTGTACTTTTCGGCACTATTTTTGTCTATGATGGCAGATTTTTGTCCAAAAGTTTTGCCAATTAGAAAAAATGCATTACCTTTGCATCAGTTTTAAGAACAGCATCGCGGGGTGGAGCAGTGGTAGCTCGTTGGGCTCATAACCCAAAGGCCGGAGGTTCGATCCCTTCCCCCGCTACTACAAAGGAGAACATTGGTTCTCCTTTTTTCTTTTATATGACTTTTTGAAAAAAAGCGTTCATAAATTATTCGTTCCAATTTTTAATTTATATCTTCGCGCAACAGCAATTGCCGAACATAATGGCGGCGTTGCTTGTTGTCTGAGTAAAGGATTTTAATATATATAACAATGAAAACACGTCTTGAACATGATTCTTTAGGCGAGATTCAGGTCCCTGCCAATGCCTATTATGGAGCGCAGACATTGCGTGCGATGGTCAATTTTAAGGATATATCCGGAATAACCATCAGTGATCACCCCTATTATGTAAAGGCTCTGGCAATGGTAAAGTGGGCTGCAGCACATGCGAATCTCTCTCTTGGTACACTTGATGAGGAGATTGGCACTGCTATAAAAAAGGCCTGTGAAGAGATTATGGAGGGTGCTCTTGTTGATCAGTTCCCTGTTGACCTTATGCAGGGTGGTGCCGGAACATCTACAAACATGAATATAAATGAGGTGGTTGCAAACCGCGCGCTCGAGCTGATGGGGCACAATAAGGGTGAGTATCAATATTGCCACCCAAATGACCATGTGAACCTTTCGCAATCAACAAACGATGCCTACCCGACATCATTCAAACTCTGTTTCATTCTTCACAACGAAGATTTGGTTCGTGAGCTCAAACGCCTTATTGCATCTTTCCGCGCCAAGGGCAAGGAGTTCAATAAGGTAATTAAGATGGGACGTACGCAGTTGCAGGATGCCGTGCCAATGACATTGGGGCAGGAGTTTGAGGCATTTGCTGCTACGCTTGACGAGGAGGTGAGCCGCTTGAATGAGATGGCTCGTCTGTTCCTTGAGGTGAATATGGGTGCTACTGCTATCGGTACCGGTATCAATACCGAGCCCGGTTATGCCCAAGCTTGTGTCGATGCCTTGCGTGCCATTTCGGGTAAACCGTTTGTGCTTGCTGGTAACCTTGTCGAGGCGACACCCGATGCCGGTTCTACTGTAATGTACTCCTCGGCTCTTAAGCGTCTTGCTGTCAAGTTGTCAAAGATATGTAACGACTTGCGTCTGTTGTCAAGTGGCCCCCGTTGTGGTTTGAACGAGATAAATCTACCTCCAATGCAGCCTGGTTCAAGTATCATGCCCGGAAAGGTGAATCCTGTTATTCCGGAGGTCGTAAACCAGATTTGTTTCCGTGTCATCGGTAATGACCTTACCGTTACTTTTGCAGCCGAGGCTGGACAGTTGCAGCTTAATGTTATGGAACCTGTGATTGTTCACTCTATTATATCGTCAATAAGAATGTTGTTGCGCGGAATGACACGCTTGCGTGTGCTGTGCGTCGATGGTATTACTGCTAACGAGGGACATTGTAAGGAACTTGTTATGGGCAGCATTGGTATTGTAACAGCTTTGAATCCGGTACTAGGTTATGAGAACAGTGCGAAGATTGCAAAGCGTGCCCTCAAAGAGAATCGCAGTGTCTATGATCTTGTTCTTGAAGAGGGGCTGCTCTCGAAGGAGGAACTTGATGAGTTGCTGCGTCCCGAAAATATGATTGCGCCACATAAGATGCCGCATAAGAAATATTGAGATAAAAAGAGGCTGACTAAAAAGGTACAACCTCACAAAAAAGGAACGACCCATTTTGCAAAATGGATCGTTCCTTTTTTATCATAGTTTATAAATGTTATTTCTTTGTACCATGTTTTGCATTCAAACCTTCTACGACATCGTTGGTAATGTTCAAGGCTTGGTTTGCGTAAAGCATATTGCCGCCTATTCTTGTCAGTATTAAATCAAATTTACAAATGCTGTTATACTCCTGGATGTATGCGGATATACAGTCGTCTATTTTTGCCCTTGTCTCCATGGCCTCTTTTTCCAGCTCTCCTATCAATTGCTGGCTGCGTTGGAGTAACTCCTGATCCTTCTGCATAATCTTGTTGTAATCTTCCTGCATTGTCTCTTGTGACAGGTAAAGATTGTTCTGTACCTTGCGCTCGAACTCCTTCGCTTCGTCCTGCAAAATCTTTCTGTCCTCCTCAATGCTGCGGTTGATGCTCATCTCCTTCTTTACAATCTCCATTCTCAACTCCTCGGCATAATGGAACTTTATTAACAGCGAGTCATAATCTACATATGCAATCTTTACATTGCAGACTGGGATTGAGTCTGGGGTTTCAACTGTTACAGTTGCTTGATTCCCGTTGGCATTGCCGTTCTCTTTTGAACACTGTATGAAAAACAGTTGGGCAAATATAAATGTAGCCAACAGTGTTATTCTTTTTGTGGTTTTCATAGTTGCTATTATGGTTTGTTAATCTTTTCTTCTCTCATTGACGGCCATTGGATTCCGCCTGCGTGCATCCCTGTCTTGTGACTGTACGCACTTTATGCCTCTGCGTCTCATCTCTTTGTTGCCTCCGACATGTGTGTTGGGGAACCTGCCATTCTTCTTTATAATGACCTTGATTGCAAGCAAAGCGACGCATATTGCAACAATTAACAATGTAAATAGTAAAGTTTTGAACATTTCTATTAACTTTGTAGTGTTTTGGGCGAAAAAGGAATATTCCTCTATCGGTGCGGTAAAGATAGTGCTTTTTATACTCACTCTATTTAGCGAAATACCAAAAAAAAGTAAAAATAGGTGGCGAAAAAGGGGAATTAACAAAATTTTGCAAAAAACAGATATTATTTTAACGGATTTAAACATTCTTGTATGGAAAAGATTCATTTGCAACCCGAATCACTCTTCGGGTATTTCTTGAAAATAAGCGAAATTCCGCGTGGTTCAAAGAACGAGGCACAGATATCGGCCTACTTGCAGAACTTCGGTAAGGAGTTGGGTTATGAAACAATTGCCGATGAAGTGGGCAATGTCTTGATAAAGAAACCGGCTTCCCCAGGTTTCGAGAACAGGAAAACAATAATTCTGCAAGGTCACATGGATATGGTATGTGACAAACGCCCCGATGTGCAGCATGATTTCACAAAGGACCCTATAACGACTTGGGTCGATGGCGAGTGGCTCAAGGCTCAAGGGACGACGCTTGGTGCCGACAATGGTATAGGAGTAGCTGCAGCAATGGCTATTCTTGCCGACCGTAACTTGCAGCATGGCCCTATTAACTGCTTGTTTACAATTGACGAGGAAACAGGACTTACAGGCGCCGAGGCTCTTGCTCCCGAATTGTTGCAGGGTGATATCCTTGTGAATCTCGACAGTGAGGACGAGGGCGAAATGTTCATTGGCTGTGCCGGTGGTGTTTGTAATTATGCCGAGTTTAAACATATGTGGACGAGTGTAGGTGGTAATATGTTCTTTATGAAAGTAGATATCAACGCTCTCACTGGTGGCCACTCTGGTGATGATATCAATAAGAACCGTGCCAATGCTAACAAGCTGCTTTGTCGTTTTCTTGCTCGTGTTGCCGCAAAGTATGAATTCTATCTTTGCGACATTACCGGTGGCAGTCTTCACAATGCTATTCCTCGCGATGCATCGGCTGTCTTTGCAATTCCTGCTGCAGAAAAGGAGAATGTGCGTGTCGATTTCAATATATTTGCTGCAGAGGTGCAGGATGAGTATAGCGTGACTGAACCTACAATGCGCTTTACCCTGCAGAGTACCGACCCTGTTGCACGCGCCATTGATCCTAAGGTAACGGATAAACTGTTACGCGCTGTCTGTGCTGTGTTCAACGGGGTGTTTGCAATGAGTCAGGATGTGCCGGGTCTTGTTGAGACATCGAGTAACCTCGCATCCATCAAGCGTGTATCGGATAGCGTGATAATGGTTACCACAAGTCAGCGTAGCTCTATTGAATCTGCTCGTGATTTTGTTTCCGATTCTGTTCGTGCTGCTTTTGAACTTGCGGGTGCAAAGGTTACCACAAAGGGCAAATATCCAGGTTGGAAACCAAACATGAAGTCCGCGATATTGAAGGTGGCTTGCGAAACCTACAAGCAGCTTTTTGGTGAAGAGGCAAAGATTAAGGCGATACATGCCGGTCTTGAGTGTGGCCTTTTCCTTGAGAAGGCACCGCACCTTGACATGATATCGTTCGGTCCCACAATGCGTGGTGTACACTCGCCCGACGAACGCTTGCACATTGCTTCGACCGAGCGCTGGTGGCGCCATCTCTTGCTCTTGCTCGAGAATGCTCCTGCAAAGTGATGTGTGTGCAATAAAAAAGACTTTTCATCGTTAATGTACTACAGATAAAAAAGCGATGATAAAGAAACTGGTATTGTTATATATAAGTATCTTATCGGTATTCCTCGTTTCTTGTAACGAGGATGCCGATTTCTCTTCCAACCCTTCGTTGCGTTTGGAATTCTCGTGTGATACGGTATCATTTGACACCCTTTTTACCGATGTGATGTCGTCAACGGCAAAGTTCGTGGTGCATAACCGTAACGAAAATTCGTTGCGCATTAGCACTGTACGGTTACAGAGTGGTGGCGATGCCGGTTTTAGTGTGCTCGTTGATGGGCAATACGGCAGTATGATGCGTGACATAGAAATCCGTGCCAAGGACAGCCTTTATGTTCTGGCATCTGTGACTGTGGACCGCAACAATGGCAATGTGCCTATTATGGTCAAGGATTCATTGCTCTTTACCCTTGAAAGTGGTGTGCAACAGGGAGTTCTGTTGCTTGCCTATGGGCGCGATGTCACTTTTTTGCGTGGACATGCCTTCCTTACGGACACTACTCTCGCTGCAGGGCATTATGTGGTGTATGACAGCCTTACAATTGCACAGGGCGCCACGCTCTCGCTTGCCCCGGGGACAACTCTTTATTTCCATGACAAATCTTTCATGAGAGTTGATGGAACTCTACAGGCTGTGGGTACGGTGGATGCTCCTATAGTTTTCCGTGGTGACCGCACTGATAAAATGTTTTCATACCTGCCCTATGACCGCATTCCGGGGCAATGGGATGGAGTGGTATTCTCCTCTACCAGTAACGATAACAGGATTGCTCATTGCGATATACACAGTGCGAACTATGGCATAAAGGTGGAGCAGGGTGATACAGCAATACAACGCATAACAATAGAATCGTCAAAAGTGCAGAACTTCCACGGCAATGCGCTTGAACTTGTCATGGCGCGTGCAACAGTCACCAATTCACTGTTTGCCAACTCGCAAGGCAATTGTGTGAAGGTCGTTGGCGGCGATGTGAGTTTTGTGCATTGCACAATTGCCAACTTCTATGTGTGGCGTCAGCGCGATGTCGCATTGGCTTTGCACAACAATATTGACGGTGCTCCTGCACCACTGCGCGGAGCACTTTTTGCCAATTGTATTATTGCAGGCTCAAAGGAGGATGAACTCATGGGGTACATTGCAGACTTCGGTGATTCAATCCCAAATTCGATGAATTATCGTTTTGAAAATTCACTGATAAATACTGTTGATGTTGCTGACAGTTGCTTTGTTGATGTAAAATATGATAGTGTGGCAGTGTCACCATTCGGTAAAGAGCATTTCCGATTGATTGATCATGATATTTTCGATTATGACTTCCACCTCACATCCGAATCGACAGCGCGTAGCCTGGCAACTGAAGAGTATCTTGAAAGCCTGCCTGTTGATGTTGATGGCATACCGCGTGCTGCAGGGGCTGTGGATGCCGGCTGCTTCCAGTATGCAGAAGGTGAAGATGAGTAAAACAAAATGCGCGATTTAAGTCGCGCATTTTGTTTTACTCATGATGATATGGCAGGTGATTTATAATCGTGTATGCCCTGTAGAGCTGTTCCACGAATAGCAGGCGAATCATCTGGTGCGAGAATGTCATCTTTGAGAGCGAGAGTTTCTCGTGTGCCGCTTCATATACCTTTGGCGCGAAACCATAAGGGCCTCCAACGATGAACACTAACCGTTTGGTTGAAATGTTCTGTTTGTGTTCAATCCAAGCAGCAAACTCGGTGGAGCGGAACTCCTTGCCACCCTCGTCGAGCAGTACAATACGGTCGCCAGGCTGCAAAGCTTTCAGAATCAGTTCCCCCTCGGCCTCCTTCTGTTGCGCCTCGCTCAGTTTTTTTGCGTTCTTCAGTTCTGGGATTATCTCAATGTCAAACTGCGCAAAGTGGCTGAGTCTTTGTGTATAATCATTTATTCCCGCTATGATGTTGTTGTCGACGGTGCGTCCCACAACAAGTAGAGTTATCTTCATTGTTGCTCCGATTTGTGCCACGAAGATACAATAAAAAATAGTTTTACTTTTGTTCGGGTGACAATAAATGTATATCTTCGCAAAAATAAAACCCGAAAATTATGAATGTAAAAGACGAATTGATCGATAGACTCATCGATTTGGCATTCGCCGAGGATATTGGCGACGGTGACCATACAACCCTTTCTACAATCCCTGCTGATGCAATGGGCAAAAATATGTTGCTCATCAAGGAAGACGGCGTGCTGGCCGGTGTTGAGATGGCAAAGCGTATCTTTGCCCGTTTTGATGAGGCCTTGCAGGTTGAGGTACTAATTGAGGATGGTGCCGAGGTTAAGAAGGGTGACATTGCAATGTATGTGACCGGTAGTGTGCGTTCTTTGTTGCAGACTGAGCGTCTCATGCTTAATGTAATGCAGCGCATGAGTGGTATTGCTACAATGACCCGCCGTTATGTAAAGGAACTCGAGGGTACCGGAACACGCGTACTCGATACCCGCAAAACAACTCCGGGTATGCGCATTATGGAGAAAGAGGCTGTGCGTATCGGTGGTGGTGTGAATCACCGTATCGGTCTTTTTGATATGATTCTTATCAAGGATAACCATGTTGATTTCGCAGGTGGCATTGAGCAGGCTGTCTCTCGTGCCAAGGAGTATTGCAAGGCATGTGGCAAGGACTTGAAGATAGAGGTCGAGGTTCGTACACTCGAGGATTTGCAAAAGGTTATTGACATGGGCGGCATCCAGCGCATCATGTTCGATAACTTTGATACCGAGAAAACACGCAAGGCAGTCGAGATGGTAGCCGGCCGTTATGAGACCGAATCATCGGGTGGTATCACATTCGACACACTTCGTGATTATGCTCTCTGTGGCGTTGATTTTATCTCTGTCGGTGCGCTCACACATTCTGTCAAGGGGCTCGACATGAGTTTTAAGGCTGTCAAATAAAGCCGTTTATTGATGCAATTTTGCTGTTTGCCGAATTTATTATTCTAATGTCGGTAAAATATATAACTTGCGCGGCGTAAAGCAAAAATGCAATGGCCTGGAGTCTTAGAAAACGAACGGTAGAATATGTCATATACATCCTTTTCTGGGGTGTGTTGTTGCTCTCTCCGCTGTTGGGAGCATTCATGAAGTATGCCATTCAAGGAGATGATGCCTTTCTGCCTACAACAGAAGAACTCCTGTCGTTCTGGAAATTCCTGTTGCCGGCAATCATACTGTTCTTTATAAACAATAACATACTGATGCCTTTCCTCCTCAATAAAGAGAGGGGAAGGCATCTTGTGCTTTACCTGCTATGTGCCATTGTAGTCAGTGTTATTGTTTTTGTGGCTTTCCCTGTTGACAATCCATCATTGCCCGTCGCATCAAACATAGAGCAGTTGCCACAGTCTCTTCCAAAGGGCGAACAGAAAGTGTGGATGTTCTTCTCGGATTCCAGAAATGTGCGTATCTTGTTATCTCTCTTTGCCCTTGTATTCAATATCTGCGTGCGTCTGTTCTTCTTTACCATACGCCGTGACGAGAGTATTAAGGAACTCGAGAAGGAGAAACTGCGCTCCGAACTCGAATATCTCAAGTATCAGATAAACCCACATTTCTTCATGAACAGCCTTAACAATATTCATGCTCTCATTGATATTGACAAGGTGAAGGCGCAGAAAACCGTTGTTGAATTGTCGAACATGATGCGCTATGTTCTCTATGACAAATCTTCGACATATGTGCCAATGGAAAAAGAGGTTAAATTCCTGGGCAGTTATATCGACCTTATGCGCTTGCGCTATACTGACAAA
>JAFNWA010000287.1 GCA_017383665.1 Bacteroidaceae bacterium
ATGGCATCCGCTCAAGTTTATAAAGATGGTGGAGTACTTCCACGCGGTAAAGGATATTCAGCCCGAGACCTACAAGGCGATGGTAAAACTCTATGGCGAGAATCTTGAACACATTGAGTTCGGTGATCCATACCAGTACCGCACTGTGTTCATCAAGTACATATATACCCCTATGTACAACTATTTCAATGACCCTGAAAACAGGGACTACATTCTGTCGGAGTACCCCGATTTCCCATTCGACTTCCCCGATCCAAAGAGTGTGTAATGATTAAATATTACCGGATATGAAAAATTTCAAATGGCTTTTGCTGCTGGTGGCTCTTCCGTTGTTTGTAGCCTGTTTCGACGACAAGTCGACCCCGGCCGATAAACCTCTTTCAAATATTACGATAGAGAAGGGTATAGACTCCGTGTACAATATATACAAGTTCGAGACCCTTGTCATCAAACCTGTAATCTCGCAGGAAAATGAAGACAAACCTCTCTCATATACCTGGGAGATTGACCTTAAACCCTATTCACACGAGAAAGAGTTCAGGTATGTTGGTAATGAATTAGGCAAGTTCAACTGCCGTCTCATTGTCGAGAATGAGGATGGCAAGGCCTTCTTCCCCTTTCTGCTCTATGTAAACTCCGATTATGAGTATGGAATAACAGTGTTGAGCCAGGATACCGACGGCAAATCAATGCTCTCATTCATGCAGGAGCCGATGACCGAGGCCGATAATGCCGAGTTCACTACCTATGACTGCTTTACCCGCAACAATCCCGATGAAACTTTTGCAGCCGGTGCCGTTGACGTGGTGCAGAGCGGTGGCCGTCTCATCATTGCCTGCCAGGGTGGTGGCGAGAGGAACGACGAACCTACCATCTATTACCTCAACGAAAAGACAATGGTAATAGAGAACATGTTCACTGTGCCCGAGTACGACGACTTCAAACCCACAATACTTGGTGTGCCATCGGTGAGCCCAATCGGCTCAATCTATCCCATCGTTTGCGAGAACGGCAAAGTTTATGATTTCTCGGTGACCGAGGGTGTGGTATCAGAGCCTTTGAAACATAAATTCTCATACGCACAGAGTTGTATTGTCGATGTGAACGGCGGATACTATGATATCCTTCTCTTTGACAACGACAACAAGGGAATGAGCCTCGTCTACAACGGCTATGGCCCATATTACTGTGGCGAGCCTTATAGCCTTATGCTTGGCGACTCACTCTACGCAACAAAGAACCATTTTGCGAACCGTGAACTCATAACAATGGTAAAGATTAGGATGACACAGGTGCAGAAGAACCAGACCGGACACCAAGAGTTCCTTGCCATGTCAAAGCTTGCCGGCACACCGGGCGTGTCAACACGCACCGAGGTTCTTTATACCGATTTCTGGGGCTACGACTATGTTAACCAATCATCAGTGTTCTATGTTGCCAACCAGCAGTTGACAACAATGATGAACAACCCCATCAAGATTTCAACCCCCTGTATTGCCAACAAGACATACTACACAATGTTCTTTGCCGACGGCAACAAGGTTCGCCGTTGGAACTACACCTCAAATATTGCCGACCTGCCAAAGGCACCTACATTGCTAACCGTCGGCAGTACCACTGCGCAGATTACAGGCTTTGAAATGAGCGAGGACCACAAGGTGACCTATGTTTCATTCTATGACCCGCAGATAACAGGCAAGAATGGTAGCGTATGGCTTTTTGATACCGACAGCGGTGAAGTGCTCGAAAAACACGATAATTTCTGCTATAGACCTGTTAAGATGTTCTATAAAACCAGGTAATTAGGAATACAATCCGTAGGGGCTGACCGATGTGTCAGCCCTTTTTTTATTGTGGCTATGTAGTTATATTTGTAATTCTAGCTATTATAGTTGCCCAAAGCGTTTTATTTAGAAATTTTAATACTCAAATATTTGTTTTTAATTGTTTAATATGTACTTTCACTGCTGTAATTGTCGAATTTCTAAACTTTGCAGATATGATTATCGGTGCAGAACCTTAAAATAATCATATATGCAGGTGAGTTTTATATTGCTTAAGAACTGACAAAATAGTTACTAACCTATAATATATCATTACTATGGAATTACCTTTTGCCGAATCATGGAAAATAAAAATGGTTGAGCCAATCCGCAAGAGCACACGCGAGGAGCGTGAGCAGTGGATGAAGGAGGCCGATTATAATCTGTTCCAACTTAAATCGGAACAAGTGTATATTGACTGCCTTACCGACTCGGGCACTGGTGCGATGAGTGACCGCCAGTGGGCTGCCATGATGATGGGTGACGAGAGCTATGCAGGCTCTTCATCGTTCTTTCAACTTAAGGATACAATTGAGAGACTCACCGGTTTCTCTTATGTAATCCCTACCCATCAGGGCCGTGCAGCCGAGAATGTGCTGTTCAGCCACCTTGTAACTGCCGGTGCCGTTGTTCCCGGCAACTCGCATTTCGATACAACAAAGGGACACATCGAGAGCCGCAAGGCCGTTGCTTTGGACTGCACTATCGACGAGGCCAAGAACACACAGTTAGAGCTTCCTTTCAAGGGTAATGTTGACCCGGGGAAACTGGAGGCTGCATTGCTGGAACATGCAGACAAGATACCTTTTATCATTGTCACTATCACCAACAACACTGCCGGTGGACAGCCTGTTTCAATGCAGAACTTGCGCGAGGTGCGTGCCTTGGCCGACAAATATGGCAAGCGTGTCATCTATGACTCTGCACGCTTTGTTGAGAATGCCTATTTCATCAGGACACGCGAAGAGGGATATGCCGACAAGACAATCAAGGAGATTGTAAAGGAGATG
>JAFNWA010000030.1 GCA_017383665.1 Bacteroidaceae bacterium
CGCTATTGGCGAGGATGCTTTCCAGCGTGTCATCAAGCAGGCCAAGGAGGCAAACATCATGTTCCTCATCCAGCAGACCAACCTGCGCACATCCGAGCTCAACAGCACCGAGATGAATGAGTTCCGCGCAGCGCTCAAGGATGTGGCTACCGACTACGAGAACAAGGTGCTCGATGAAATCAAGGTGTCGGCATACGCATCGCCCGACGGTGGTGTGATGCTCAACGACGGTCTTGCCGTTGTGCGCGAGATGAACACAGCAAAGCAGATGAAAAAGGAGCTCAAGAATGCCAAGCTCGACGGTTATGTAGACAGCGAGTATACAGCCGAGGACTGGGAGGGTTTCAAGGAACTTGTTGCGCAGTCGAACCTGCCCGACAAGGAGCTTATCCTTCGCCTGCTCTCAATGTACACCGACCCCGAGGAGCGCGAGCAGCAGATAAAGAACATCTCATCGGTATATTCAGAGCTTGCCGATGAGGTTCTTCCAAAGTTGCGCCGTGCACGCGTTACATTGAACTATCAGATTATAGGCCGTTCCGACGAGCAGATCAAGGCGCAGTATGCGGCCGACCCGTCGGAGCTCTCATTGGAGGAGATTCTCTATTCGTCAATCCTCACCGAGGACGAGACCGAGCAGACCGATATCTTCAACACAGCAATCAAGCTCTATCCCAACGACTACCGCGCATACAACAACCTTGGCGTGATGGCTTACAACAAGGGCGACTACAGCACTGCTGCAAGCTACTTTGCAAAGGCCGAGAGCGTTGCAAAGGCTGCTCCCGAGGTGATGGTCAACCTTGGTTATCTGGAGTTGCTCCAGGGTAATGTTGCCGAGGCCGAGGGCTACATGACAAAGGGTGCCGATGCAAAGGCCGGTGACGAGGCTCTTGGAAACCTCTACATCGCACAGGGCGAGTATGGCCGTGCTGCGGCGCTTCTCAAGGGCAAGAACACCAACAGCGCGCTGTTGGCTCAGGTGCTCAACAAAAACTATGTTGCTGCACGCGAGACTCTCGAGGCAATGGAGAACCCCGATGCAATGACCTATTACATCAAGGCAGTCCTTGGTGCCCGCATCTCAAATGTAGGCTTTGTATATGATGGTTTGAAGCAGGCTGTTGAGCTTGACCCCTCATTGGCAAAGAAGGCATTGGGCGATTTGGAGTTCGCTAAATATGCCAAGGATGCTACCTTCTGCGATATTCTGAAATAACAGCTGTGTCTGCAAATATACTAAACGAACAGGTTGCGATGCTTGCACTCTCAAGGGTGCAGGTGCCGCAACTTGCTCTTATAAGGGAACTCATTGAAACTGTCGGCAGTGCAAAGGAACTGCTTGAGAATGCCGACAACATCGGCGATATTGTGCCCGAGGCCTCGCCCCGTCTGCGTCAGTTGATCTGCGACCGCTCGCTTGTGGAGCATGCCGAGAGGGAGATGGAGTTCATTGAGTCAAAAGGCATAAAGCTCATCTGCTACGGCGATGAGGCCTATCCCTGCCGTCTTGCCGAGTGTGCCGACGCTCCATTGGTGCTGCACTCGCTCGGTAATGCCGACCTCAATGCCCGCCGCATTGTCTCCATTGTGGGAACACGCCATGCAAGCGAGTATGGCAAGGCATTGTGCGAGAATTTTGTTGCCGACCTGGCACGCTTCGCCCCCGGAACACTAATTGTCAGCGGACTTGCATACGGTATTGATGTCTGCGCTCATCGCGCGGCACTGAAAGCCGGCTTGCCAACCATTGGAGTGCTTGCCCACGGTCTCGACCGCATATATCCCGGCGCACACCGCGCCACGGCAAAGCAGATGCTTGATAACGGCGGCCTGCTCACCGAGTTCATGAGCGGAATGGAGCCGTTCCCATCAAACTTTTTGCAGCGCAACAGAATCGTTGCCGGCATGGCCGATGCCACGGTTGTCGTGGAGTCGGCATCAAAG
>JAFNWA010000288.1 GCA_017383665.1 Bacteroidaceae bacterium
AATCGGGGCTCGCTATAGTGAAGTGAGCCCCGATTTATTTACATCAGCATCACAAGTACTGTTATCGGTATGCTGCCTTTTATGGTGTAGAGTATGTCGCTGCTGTATGTGCTGCGTCCGCGGTATATGTGCTTGCCGTCGATGGTGAGCAGTATGTCACTGCTGTATGTGCTGCGACCGCGGTAGAGGTGTTTGCCGTCGAAGGTGAAAAGTATGTCGCTGCTGTATGTGCTGCGCCCGCTGTATATGTACTTGCCGTCAAATGTTAGCACGATGTCGCTGCTGTATGTGCTGCGCCCGTCATATACATACCGCCCGTCGTATGTGAGTACAATGTCGCTGCTGTATGTGCTGTTGCCGTTGTAGAGGTACTTGCCGTCATAGGTACAAAGTATGTCGCTACTGTATGTGCTGTTGCCACGGTATAGTTTTGACTGCGCTGCTGCAAGCATGGGCAGCAGTACAAATAGAATTGTCAGTGACTTTTTCATGTTATGTATTTGAATCTCTATTCTTTATCGTCTGTGATTGTCAATAACACTTCGTCGCCATGTTTCACAACAACCTTTAATGAGTGGATGTATGTAAAGTATTCTACAATCCACGAAACTTCATAGGTATAATCGTGGTTCTGGAATGTGTATTTTTCCTCTTTGGCGTTGCTGTCACTCTCATCGAGAACGGTTGATGTGTATGTGCCGCCGTTGAGGACAATATTGGGAACATCTGTATCTTTCTTGTTTTTCCATGATGCATATCTGTAGCTGTCGTCGGGCATCTTGTCAATGCGGAAAATCCATGGTTCTTGGTATGATATTATAACATTGTATTGGAAATCGCACAAATCTTTGTAAAGTCCGTCGGGGTAACTGATGCCTGTATATTCAAAAGTTTCGCCATTGAAACGATAATGCAATATGCGTCCTGTAATTCTGTCACCCCCGAATGGGTTATCTCCCTCCATTGTTTCAGGGATAATAAGTTCTTCGTCGGTTAGTATAATGTCGATAGGGAATGAACCGCTTGGATCTCTGTAGAACAATACTGAATTGGTCTCCTCGCCATTATTCCTGAACAGATTGTATTGTTCAATACCTGATTCTGTAATTGCGTATGCTTCTACTACGGTCATCTGCATGATGCTCGAACCTGATGAATGGGTAAAGACTGCATAGATGTGTTTCCCGTTTGACAGTTTTATTCTCTTTATCTCAAAAGCACCGCAAGCAATGTCGGCATAATTGGGTACTTCTTCGGCTGTTTCGTAATTCCAGGAGTTATCTGTTTCCGATGTGTGGGAAAAGATTCCTTTTTGATTTCTGTACGATACAATGCCCGAATAACATGACATTGTGCCACCATCGACATCCCATGTGTAGAGACGAAGGTTGCCGTCGTCCGATGTAACCACTCTTAATGGTCTGACAGTTACATCCCGGGCTCTCTCGATGAGACGCTCAAAGTTGTATGTAAAACAACGCTCGTCATTCACAACCAACTCCGAAAACAGCTTTGACGGAAAGCTACTGTAGCTGTCCATGTTATTGATGTATTCGATGAGTTTGTTCTCGGCATCGGCAATGCTGCTGTATTGGATTGTTGTCTCACCGTCTGTTATGCTGCGTGTCAGGTCCTGTGCTGCGGCCGATATTGTAAAAAGTGCCAATAATAGGGATATGTACTTTTTCATTATAATAATGGTGCAATATTGTTTTCGCAAATCTAATAATAAATATTCATATTTCACTTTTAAAACTTTGTCATATTGATAAAATGGATAACTTTGCGGTATAACAAAGTGCGATAACGCGCTGTTGTTTTTTATATGGTTATAAAATATTTGTTTTTATGGATACTTCATTGGAAATGAGCCCTAACAGGGTGGTGGCTTTTCTTGGAAAGCCTTGTCGTGAATTTACAAAGGCCGACATTGTACGATACATAAAGGAGAACGGTATCAGGATGGTGAATTTTATGTACCCGGCCGGTGATGGCAGGTTGAAAACGCTGAATTTTGTCATCAACAGTGCTGCTTATCTTGATGCAATACTTACATGTGGCGAGCGTGTCGATGGCTCGTCGCTCTTCCCCTTTATTGAGGCCGGCAGCAGTGACCTCTATGTGTTGCCGCGTTTCAGTACCGCATTCGTTGACCCGTTTGCCGAGATTCCAACGCTGTCAATGCTTTGCTCCTACTTCAACAAAGATGGCGAGCCGCTTGAGAGTTCTCCCGAGAATACTTTGCGCAAGGCGTGCCGTGCGTTCAACGAGGTTACCGGCCTGCAGTTCCAGGCAATGGGTGAGCTTGAATATTATGTGATTGCCCCCGATAGCGGTATGTTCGCTGCAACAGACCAGAAGGGCTATCATGAGTCGGCACCATACGCAAAGTTCAATGACTTCCGCACCGAGTGCATGGCTTATATTGCCCAGGCCGGCGGACAGATAAAGTATGGACACTCCGAGGTGGGCAACTTTACCATTGATGATATGGTCTATGAACAGAACGAGATTGAGTTCCTGCCTGTTCCGGCCGAGGAGGCTGCCGACCAGCTAATGATTGCAAAGTGGATTATCCGCAACCTTGCCTTTAAATATGGCTATGATGTGACTTTCGCACCCAAGAT
>JAFNWA010000289.1 GCA_017383665.1 Bacteroidaceae bacterium
CACACCAACATCAACATCCAGATGAATTACTGGCCAACAGAGATTACTAACCTCAGTGATCTCCACAAGCCATTCGTGAACTTCATTATCCGTGGTGCACAGAGCGAAGGTTGGAAGAAGGTAGGTCAGGAGTACAATGCAGGTCACGGTTGGAGCGTGCTAACAGAGTCTTCACTCTACAACAGTATGAGTACATGGGGTAGCAACTACCTCGTTGCCAACGTATGGTACACAAGTCACTTGTGGATGCACTACCGTTATACACAGGACAAGGAGTTCCTGAAGAAGGCGTTCCCCGTAATGTGGGATTGTGCAGAGTTCTGGTTCCACCGTTTGATTAAGGACCGTCGAGTATATGACGATACATATGTAGCTCCCGATGAGTTCAGTGCCGAGCAGCACGGAAACGAGAAGGAGGACGGTACAGCTCACGCACAGCAGATGATCAGCTACCTCTTCGAGAACATTGCCGAGGCTATTGAGATTCTTGGTGCAAACGAGTTGGGTCTTTCACAGGCCGACCTTGATAAGCTTGCTCTCTACCTTGAGAAGACTGACAAGGGCTTGCACACCGAGGTTTACGATGGCAAATGGGGTAATCCTTGCTTTGGTGTAAAGACCGGCGATGTATTGCTCCGTGAGTGGAAGTACTCTCCATACTCAGTAGGTGAGAGAGGCCATCGTCACATATCACACTTGATGGCACTGTTCCCAATGGACCAGATTACTCCCGAGAGCGAGTACTTCGTTCCTGCAGTGAACGCCCTCAAGCACCGTGGTGATGCCGCTACAGGTTGGTCAATGGGTTGGAAGGTTAACCTCTGGGCTCGTGCACAGGATGGTGACCACGCTCACATCATCATCAAGAACGCGTTGAAGCACTCAACAACATACGGTACAGACCAGGGTCAGGGTGGTATCTACTACAACCTCTTCGACTCACACGCTCCATTCCAGATTGACGGTAACTTTGGAGTATGTTCAGGTATTGCCGAGATGCTTCTTCAGAGTGCACACGGTTACATCAACATCCTTCCTGCAATGCCTGCAGTATGGAAGAAAACCGGTACTGTAACAGGTATGAAGGCTATGGGTAACTTCACCGTTGACTTCAATTGGGTTGACGGCAAGTGTCAGAAGGCTACCATCACAAGCAACGCCGGTGCCGAGCTCAAGGTTCGTTGCAAGGTTGGTGCTATGGAACTTGCAAAGGCCAAGATTACAGTTAACGGTAAGGAGGTTGGCGTTACAGTTGACGAGCACGGAATTGTAACAATCCCATGTGCAAAGGACGAGGTTGTTGAAATAGACTTCACAACAGCGACATCAATTGAAGCCGTTGCTGCCAGTAATGTAAAGAATGGCGCAATCTACGACCTTCAGGGCCGCCGCGTACAGGCTGCTCCCGTTGGTCAGGTTTACATCCAGGATGGTGTAAAGAGACTCAACAAGTAATTTTCTTACACTCTATAAAACAAGACATCCACCATCGGCGGATGTCTTGTTTTATATACCTATTTTCTCATATCTTGAAAGGTTGACAGTCTTATGAGAAATCCACAGACGGTCTCATCTTGCAGGAGTTCAATAGTGCCGACACAATGCATAAGAACTGGGTTGATGACCTCCGTTTTCTGCAGATGGACAGTTTGATGACCAGGCTCCCTCAGGACTCTTTGAGCACTGCAGCAAAGTAACTTTTAAATATCTTAAACGATAAACACCGGCTTTGCCGGTGTTGAACATTTTGTTAATATTAGGATGGCACTTGTATCCTTTTGTTGACAACGGTTGACAAAAAAATAAAATAAAACACTAATTACTTGATAAACAAGTAATTAGTGTTTTGAATAGTACTCGAAGCGGGACTTGAACCCGCACGGCTGTTAAGGCCAAAGGATTTTAAGTCCTTCGTGTCTACCGATTCCACCATTCGAGCGACCTTATGTTTTTGTTGTGGTTTGCCACAACGGGTGCAAAGATATAATAAACGGGCGAGATTTACAAAACTTGCTTTGATATTTCACTCGTTTGGTATTCAATTTTGTATTATTACCTCGGCGCCGTTGTCGAATACGCGGTAGCGCCAGAGTGGGCGCGACTCTCCTTCAATGGCTATGCCGCTGCTGTTTAGGTCGAACTTTGTGGCGCAGTGTGGGCAGGTGGCGTGTCCCATTGTGTAGTCTATCTCTACGCGGTAGCGTGCGAGGTCGCAGTTGGGGCAGGCCCAGTCGTATGCCCAAAGGTTACCGTCGCCCATTGACGGTGTGCCTATAATAAGGCCTCCCAGGCCGTAGTAGAACTTTCCTTGCTGCAGGTGTATCTGCGGAATACTCACTGTCTGTGTCTTGCCCATTGCATCAGTCACCTTGTATTCTCCTATGTTCGCACCTTTTCTTATGCAGATGAACTGCCCGAAGCTGCGCGCTTGGTTGTAAGGGTATATGGTGCCATCAAAGATGACATTGGCGTGGTAGCTTGAATATGGGTTGTCGCCTTCGCATGCGGCAAAGGTGAGTATGGAAATGAGCAAAAGGGCTGTACGGGCAATTCTTTTCATTGATGGTTGTATTTGTTGTATAAACGCCCGGGTGTGGCATATATTGCTTTCTCCGGGCGCTTTAACGTTTTTATGCGTTCAGCAGTGCCTTTTCGGCATTGCGGGCTTTGTCGAAGTCCATGGCGTTGTATATGCCGTACATCAGTTTCTTTATCTCCTCGTTGCACAGGTTGCCAATGCTGCCTTCGTGGGTGTGGCGCACCTCCTTGTTTGGGGTGAATGTGCCGGCTTCTATGTCAAGACCCACCTTTTTATATGCATCGCGGAACGGCATTCCCTCGGTGGCAAGACGGTTCACCTCCTCTACGCTGAACATGGCGTCGTAGCGGCTGTCGTTGAGGATTTCCTTATTTACTTCTATTCGTTCAATTATGTATGTTGCCATTGCAAGGCACTCCTTGATGTCGGCAAATG
>JAFNWA010000290.1 GCA_017383665.1 Bacteroidaceae bacterium
ATTGAGCCACCTTTAACGGTGTATCCGTAGAATGAGGCTACCGATGTTATTATAAAGGCAAAGAAGAGGCTCTTTATGATACTGTACCAGATGAACCATGCGGTGAACTCGTGTTGCAGGCCAATTGTCAAATCTTCTGCAGTCATAATGTCTGTCAACTTGCCTATGAGGAATGCACCGCCAATGCCGGCTGCAATACTGAATATTACGAGCATAGGTATTGTGAACACAAGGCCTGTTATCTTTGGAAGTATCAGGAAATTCGCAGAGTTGACTCCCATCATGTCAAGTGCATCAATCTGTTGGGTTACTCTCATTGCGCCTATTTCAGATGTGATGTTTGAACCAACTTTACCTGCGAGTATAAGACACATTATGGATGAAGAAAACTCAAGTAGCAAAACTTCACGAGTTGCATATCCGGTGATGAATTTCGGCATCCATGGACTTTCCACATTGGTCTTCATCTGTATGCAGAGTACCGCGCCGATGAACAGAGATATAATGAGCACAATAGGTATTGAGTTTATGCCCAACTGGTATATCTCGTGCAGTGTGCGCCTAAAGTACATTCTCCAACGCTCAGGGCGCTTGAGTACCTGTTTCATCAGCATTAAATAATTGCCGAATGTTTTTATTGAATCTATCAGAAACATTTTTTTAGCACTAAAGTGTGTGCAAAGGTACTATTTTTTGTTCAATAAACATTGCAAAAACAGCGATTGCTTGTAATTGTGGTATAAAATACGAGTTTTTTTGTTGGTACGGTAAAAATGCATTATCTTCGCAAAGAGGAAATATTTCAGAACTCAATATGGAAATGGATATAACCGGCAAAAGTGGGGAATCGACGGTTTTGCGCACCGAAAACCTTGTTAAGAGATATGGTAAGCGCACAGTTGTGAACAATGTATCATTTAATGTCAAACAGGGCGAGATCGTGGGATTGTTAGGCCCTAATGGAGCAGGAAAGACAACATCGTTCTACATGACAACAGGTCTTGTAATCCCGAATGGTGGCCGCATATTCCTTGATGATAAAGAGATAACAAAATACCCGGTCTATAAACGCGCAAGAGCCGGAATCGGTTATCTGGCACAGGAGGCGAGCGTGTTTCGAAAAATGACCGTAGAGGATAATATTGCATCGGTGTTGGAACTAACAGGAAAACCGCTTGATTATCAAAAGGACAAGCTGGAGAGTCTGATTGCTGAATTCCGTTTGCAGAAGGTGAGGAAGAATCTTGGCGACCGTCTTTCTGGTGGTGAACGCCGTCGTACGGAGATTGCACGATGTCTTGCAATTGATCCTAAATTCATTATGTTGGATGAGCCTTTTGCAGGTGTCGATCCAATTGCTGTTGAGGATATCCAGTACATTGTGTGGAAACTGAAGGATAAGAATATTGGAATCCTTATTACAGACCACAATGTGCAAGAGACTCTAAGTATTACAGACCGCGCCTATCTGCTTTTTGAGGGGCGTGTTCTCTTCGAGGGAACACCCGAAGAACTTGCCGACAATCCAATTGTTCGTGAGAAATATCTTGGTCGCGATTTTGTACTCCGTAAACGCGAATTCCAGTTTTAAGACTCAATAGTGTAACACTTTGCTATAATTTTTGCATGGTGTTTTTTACCATCTTTATTGCTCTTATCTTATGAAAAAAACTAAAGTCTTTATAGTTGCGCTTCTGCTTGCATTTTGTAATGTTTCTTATTCTCAACAAAAAAAAGTTGTTGACAGAGAATTGTTGCAAGTTGTTGAAAAGGGAACCGACGAGTTGGTTAGTATAAATATTGTACTGAAATCTCAAGCTAATCCGGCGCGCGTGAAGGCACTTGCGGCAAAGTCGAAAGATGTTCGCATTGGCCGAGAACTTATGGTGAATGGCCTCAAGGAACATTCAAAGAAAAATCAGGCAGCAATTCTTGAATATTTACAAAAGGCAAAAAACGAGGGTCGTGTTGCCAATATTGCCACTCACTGGGTTGCCAATGCAATAAGTTGTGATGCGACAAAAGAAGTGATTGGAGCCTTGGCTACACATCCGGATGTTCTTGTAGTGGGCCTGAACAAGGAGGTTCAGGTTGTGGAGAGCCTTGAGGGTGTCGGCGAGGGTCAGCAGGCTGTTGTTGCTGCTGCGGCTCATAGTGCAACACCTCATGTGCTGCAAGTGAATGCCGATGATGTATGGGCACAGGGCTATACGGGCAAGAATGTTGTTGTAGCTGTTCTGGATTCCGGCACGAACCCTGATCACTATGATTTGAAGGATCATTTGTGGCAGGGATATGCTGACACTGATGGCGATGGCGAGAAGGATGACCTCATCAATGGATGGAATTTTATTGACAATAGCTCAAATATTGTTGATGATTTTGGGCACGGAACACATTGTGCCGGTATTGTTTGTGGTGATGGTACGGTTGGTAATATAACGGGCGTAGCGCCCGATGCAACGCTGATGACCGTGAAGGTGGTGAATAGAACCGGTGGCGGTTCTCCAGCACAGATGATGGCAGGTGTTGAATTTGCGATTGAGAATGGCGCTAATGTCTTGAGTCTCTCTTTAGGTTTTAAGAGTTCGCAGATTAGCGAAACGGATATTGTGCTTCTGCGTAATACTTTTGAGAATACATTGTTGCTTGGTGTGCCTGTTTGTGCCGCTGTTGGTAATGATGGAAACAGCTATGGTGCTCCCGATAATGTCGATTTCCCGGCAGCTTGTCCTCCGCCTTATCTGCACCCCAATCAACAAATAAATCAGGGTGGGTTGACAAGTATTATCAGTGTAGGCTCTGTAAACGAACATGACGAGTATGTAAGTTCGTCGTCACAAGGTCCTGTAACTTGGCAGGGTACCAGTTATGCCGATTATCTGTATGACTCGGAGCATATTGGTCTGATACGTCCGGATATATCTGCTCCCGGTGACCTCATCTACTCCTTGAAGCACGATGAAACTAATAAATACAAATATATGTCGGGAACATCTCAAGCAACTCCTTGCGTTGCCGGAGTCATTGCGCTTATGCTTGAAAAGAACCCCTCTCTCACACCGGCTCAGATATGTGAGATAATTGAAACAACGGCAAAGAAACTGACAGCTTCAAAGAGCAACCGTACAGGTTCTGGTCGTATTGATGCTCTTGCGGCTATTGGTGGTGTGGTTGTCGAGAATGTACGCCCTTTTATCAAGCTTGATAATTTCTCTCCAAAATCAATGGCTGCAGGTGTCACTAAGGAGGTGTCTTTTATGGTTTCCAACAGCGGTAAGGGCGCAAGTCGTGGCGATGTGATTTCGGAAATCTCGACAGAAGACCCATATGTTAGTATTGTTAATGGCGTGGTAAATCACGGCGAGATGTCAAGTGGGGCTACGGCCGAGGGAGCTTTTATCATCAACATCAGCGATGATACTCCTAATGGTCACACTGCCTATATGAGGGTAACTACGACCGATGGCGTTAGTGAGTGGGTTGATGATATTGCACTTGAACTTGGCAGCTATGCGAAGATTGTCTATCAGACAAATTCTCTCGGGGTGATAAAACCCGGGAAAAATATTCCTGTAAATATAGATGTCGTAAACAAGGGAACTATAGCAACAGTCTCAGAGACAACAGTGTCTATAAAAACCTCATCGCCCTATGTGACAATCGTATCGGGTGAAGCGGTGCTTGAACCAATGGCTGTTGGCGAGGTGCGTACGGTGGGCTTTGTGGTCAATATCGATGAGGCTATACCTGATAATAACTCTATAAGTTTCGATTTGTATGCTGTCCCCAATAATTATACATCCGTTGAGAGTTTTGTATATGAATTTGAGCCGGGTTTGGATGCAAACGGATATGTTCTTGATGGCTTTAACTCTTGGACAACATTTGATGCAAGCAATGATGGTCGTAACCATCCTTGGTGGCATTCGTCTGTGGCTGGGACTCATAGAGTAGAGGCTGCCGGTGCAGCGCACTCAGGTATAGGTCAGATGATGAGCGAGACATATTGTCAGGCATCGATGATGGAGTATTCAATACCTATTGACAATTATCTTGTTTCGCCAAAGGTAAGAGTGACAGCCGGTAGTAGATTCAGCTTTTGGGCGCGTGTCCATTCAGATGTATGGCTCGGGGAGCATTTCGGCGTGGCTGTCTCCGAAAATGGCAACAGCTCTGCCACGGATTTTGTGATGCTTGACGAGTGGACGATAACAAAAGACAATGGCGACGGATGGATTGAATATACCGTTGACCTCTCGGCCTATGAAGGTAAAGATGTGTATGTTGCCATACGCCACTTCTTTACCGCTGAGCAGTGGGAGGCTTTGGACTACGGTTATGATGTTTATGTGCTTCATGTAGATGATGCAATGTTCCACAATGTGGTGGATGTGTCAACAGACTTTGTTTATGATAACTACAGCTATTTCTCTCTGCTTGTTGAGGGTAATCCGCTTCCGGCACCATCGGGGGTGGCAGCAAAGGCTGTTGATACCCAATCGGTAAAAATAACTTGGAGTGCGGTAAAATATGCTCAAAGGTATAATGTTTATCGCGATGGTGTCTATGTGGCAAGTACAACCGGGCTTGAACTCTTGGATGCCGGGCTCTATTCTGATACAGAGTATAGCTATAATGTCGCAGCAGTTTACAATGATAAAGAGTATGAGTGGTCGGCAACTGTGGCTGCTACAACCGAAAAAGCTGATTATAGTGTTAAAATAAAAACCGTTGCTCCGGATGTGCTGCAAGTGGGTGAAAATTCTTTCCAGATAACAATGGTCAATAATGGACGCTATGAACAGAAATCAAGGAGTACTCTCACGCTTACAACAGATGACCCTTGTGTAAAAGTTATTACAACAAGCGTGGGTATGAGCTACCTGCCTGTAGCCGCAGAATCTACAAAACCTTTTACCGTAGAGATTGATAAATTGACTCCCGATGGTCATAAGATATATTTTAACATCAATGTTACCGAGCTTTATGAGGATAAGAACAGCTGGGATTGTCCTTTTGTACTTACCGTTGAAAATGATGGTAGAGAACAACTGCTTGCCGAGGCAAAGGCTTTTGTAGATGGCTGGGGTGTTGGTTATCCTAACGAGGTGGCAAAGCAGGTTTACCGTGATGCTGTAGATGCGGCGCGATGCAAATCGGATATCGTGGCAGCACAGGAGGCTTTGTATGCCGCTGATATTGCAATGCCAAAAGATGGCCAGGCTTACTATATAAGGGCTAAATACAGTGATGGCAATTGTCGTTATTTGTACGACAATGGTTCGGGCCTTGCTGTTGTTGCCGAAGAAAATGTGAAACCTGTGGGGCACTCCGGCTCTTTTGTGTTCCGCATGATAGATGACAACAGTTATGCTCTTGTAAGCAATGCCGGGGAGTATATGATTTATTGCGCCGAAGGTAAGAAGGGCGCAGGCGGAGCTGATAACGGCTTTGCCGGTGATTATGAACTTGGTGAAAATGATGCCGAGGTAATATTTGTGCCGGGTAGAGCGCTTGTGCCGACAAATCCTGCTACAATTGATGTTGCAACCGAGTTTTTGGGCGGTTTTGCGATGCAGGCATATAATGAGAGTGACAAAGAAATGTACTATATGACTGCCGGTCAGGGTGGATTCCATAGCTTGAACGGCAACAGCATCTTTTACGATGGGGATTACAGCTCGTTGTTCTATTTGGAAGAGGCTCAGTATCCTAATACACCAAAACTCAACGATATATCAAGCAGCACTTTGATTGTTGGTATAGAAGAGAGGGGTTTGGCTACCTTTAGCGCTCCTTTCCCGGTGCTTATACCTGATGGTGTTGTTGTGTATTATGCGCAAAAGGTGGGCGGTGGTTTTATAACACTCGTTTCATATGAAGGCGATGTGCTGCCGGCAAATGAGGGCGTATTGCTTGCCGGTGATATTGGCGTTGTGACGATGATACCGGCGCTGGACACATCTGTTACCGGTATTGACGATAACATCTTCTACCATTCGGCAGGTGAGGCTATAGAACTAGAGTCGGGCGAGGCATATCTTCTTGCTGGCGGCGCTGATGGTCCTGGGTTTTATCTCTGTTCGGAAGGAGTTCTCGCTATGAACAAGGCCTACCTGCCCTCGTCTGAACATCAGGGTGCGTATAATGTCTCATTGCGCTATCTGGGGACAACCGAGGTGGAGGACAGCACGCTGACGTGGCGGTCGGGATGCTCCTCTTCATAGTCCAGCTTGGCCTGATTGGCGGCAGCACAGGAACCGGAGAGGTTACTGGTAATAGTGACAGCAAACACGCCTTCCGCCTCGCCGAACGCCTCTTTCCACTCAAAGGCATTGGGGCAGGAAGTGGAGCTGGTCTGCTTGGTCTCTTTCAGATACTCCAGCATTTCAAACACATCCTGCTGGGGGATATCATAAAATTCCTTCTCGGCGGTGATGATCTTCAGCGGCACATAGCCATAATCCACACCCTCTACCGCAAACAGGTTGGCCGAGGAGTCAGCAACGATCTTATAATTCATACAAACCTCTTTTCCAGCCAAAGCAACCATCGGCTTTGGCATAACCGATTATCTAATATTTTAATTGACGCGTCCACGTCTGTCAAGGCGGATAACGACGGCAATTCGCCGATTATTGTTGAACTTTTTGTGAACATAGGCTATACTGGTCGGGAATGGAGGGATTCCCTTGAAACAGATCTGGAAACAACAAGCCGCAGAAGTCATTGCCAATCTGCACTTGCCCGCTTACCACGCGATCCCCGATGTGGGACTCTTTTTGGAGCAGGTGACACAATATATTAACTCCTACCTCTCCCCTATTGAGGGCGCAGCTATTACCGGCTCGATGATCAGCAACTATGTCAAGCGCGGACTGATCGCCAGCCCCGTGAAAAAGCAATATAACCGCGATCAGATCGCCCAGCTCTTTTTCATCACCGCTGCCAAGTCGGTGCTGTCCTTGGAGGAGCTGCAGACCATTCTGCGTGTGCAGCAGCGCAGCTATCCGGCTGCCGTAGCCTACGACTATTTCTGCATAGAGCTGGAAAATGTGCTGCAGTATGTGTTCGGTGTGAAAGACACGCTGGACTCCGTGGGTGTGGAAGACACCGACGAGAAAACGCTGCTGCGCAACACCATCATCGCCGCGGCACACCGCGCCTATCTGGGCGCATGCCTTGCCTATCACCGCGCACAGGAGAACGGCGATGCAACCTAACTTCTACGTATATCTGCTGGTCTGCCCCATGGTGTTTCTGGCAGGCCTCATTGACGCCGTGGCCGGCGGCGGCGGACTGATTTCTCTGCCGGCGTATCTCATTGCCGGTCTTCCGGCACACAATGCCATCGCTACCAACAAGATGAGTTCCAGCATGGGCACTACTATCGCCACGGTGCGCTACGGCATGGCCGGCTTTATCCCGTGGAAGGTAGCCTCTTTCTGCGTGGTCAC
>JAFNWA010000291.1 GCA_017383665.1 Bacteroidaceae bacterium
AGATGTACCCCCTCTTGACAGAATTAGATGACCATGCCAATGGAAAGGCTGATACAAACTATCCTTATTACGGAAACACCAACGGACAGCCATATTTCATTTGCGAGTATGCACATGCCATGGGTAATGCTGTGGGTAACTTGCAGGAGTACTGGGATGCCATCGAAAACAGCAAGTATGGTATCGGTGGTTGCATCTGGGACTGGGTAGATCAGTCAATCTATGACGCCAAGGATATAAAGAACGGCAATTTTGAGGTTGACGGCATGAACAAGTATCGTACCGGTTTCGACTATCCGGGTCCTCACCAGGGCAACTTTGTGAACAATGGTCTTGTTACAGCCGACCGCGCATGGAGCCCGGAGCTGACCAATGTCAAGTATGTATATCAATATATCAAGTTCCTCTCATTTGATGCCGAGTCAAAGCAGTTGAGAATAAAGAATAACTATGACTTCATTTCGCTCGATGGCTTCTATCTGCGTTACACAGTGCTTGCCGATGGTGTTGAGGTTGAAAATGGCGTTCTGGCGATGCCGGCTTTGGCACCGAATACCGAGGGCGTAGTAACACTGCCTTTCAATGCAACAGCAGCCGAGGGTGTTGAACTGATGTTGAATGTTGAAATATGCTACAAGGATTCCCAGAGTTGGGCCGATGCAGATTATGCGATTGCGACAGAACAATATGTTCTCGCCGGTCGCAGCACCGAGCCAATGCTGCTCAATGGAAACGAGGAGATTTCTCTTGAGGCTATATCTGGTGGCTACAGGGTGAGGAGTTCGGCCATGGAGATGACATTTGCATCAAACGGAACAATGAACTCATGGATTGTAAATGGCAAGACTATTGCTGTGGCAGGCCCAGAGTATGACAACTACCGCTGGGTCGAGAATGATGGCCCCACAGAGGCTTTGAGCAAATATAACGAAAAGAACGGTATTACTTCGAAATCGGCAACATTCACATTGAGCGAGGACAAGAAATCTGTAAATGTCGTAGTCAATGCAAGCGGCTGGTTCTGTCGGTATGTGTTCAAATATACCATAACAGCCGATGGCGCTCTGCTCGTTGATGCTTCATACACCGTGGTTCCAAAGGATGCACGCCGCGTTGGTATGTCGTTGGTGTTCCCGGCTGAGTTTGAGCAGGTCGAGTATTATGCATACGGTCCTTTCGAGAACTATGTTGACCGCCGTGGCGGTTCAATGCTTGGACGCTACTATACAACTGTAAGTGATATGTTTGAGCCATATCCAAAACCACAGAGCATGGCTAACCGTGAGGGCTTGCGCGACCTATTGTTGTTCAACCCGGACGAGGGATACGGCGTAAAGGTTCAGACACGCGGTGAAGTGGCATTCTCATTGTTGCATTACAAGGATGTGGATTTGAAGAAAGCCAATCATACATGGGAGCTGAAGAAAGGTGATGTATATGCTCACTTCGATTGTGCCCAGAAGGGTATCGGCAACGGTAGCTGCGGTAATGTGGCGACTTTGGATAATTATCTTATTCCTCAAGGTAAGCAGTACAGCTGCTCATTGCTGTTCACTCCTGTAAGTGACATTGAAAGTGGCATTGAGGATGTAGTTGAGAATGTCGTGCGTTTCAAAGTGTCCGATGGCAAACTTGTCTGCATGGGCAATTTCGATGCTTCGGCAGTGTTGTCTGTCTATAACATGGGTGGTGTGAAGGTCGCTTCTACCGAGGCTTCGGGCAACTGCGAGAGTATTGTGTTTGATGTGTCACACTTGCCACACGCATCATATATTGTTGTAGTGAAGGATAGGAATTCAACAAAGGTTTATAAGGTTGTTCTTTAATCAATTTTGATAATTCAATAAAATCCGGTTCACTTCGCACATTTAAGTGAACCGGATTTTATTGCATCTGTTTGTATGCTTTATAGTAAAAAGATTCGAAAATTGACAAATTTTAAACTATTTTGCATTTTTTTGTGCGAAAATGTTTGTGTTTGAATAATTTAATGTAATTTTGCGCAAATTTTGAAAAAGAGGTAACCGAAACGCTATGAAGGGAGTAGGTGACATTAAACTAATACTATTTAATTATGAAAAAGTTTTTCTATGTAGCAGTATTGGCTCTCGCTTTTGCATCTTGTGGCAAGTCTGATAAGAAGGCTGAGGCAGCAACTCAGAATGTTACAATCAGCGAGGATGGTCAGATGGTAACTGAGATGGCAGTTGCAACTGAGGTTCTTCCTGAGGAGATGGAGGTTGCAGCTAAGAAAGAGGCTGTAAAAGAGGCTGTTAAGGGTACAAACTAATCATCGGATTAGAGCGTAACTATCACAGATTTTTTACGGGCTACTTCCCATTGTGGTTGTAGCCCGTTTCTTTTTTGTCTAATCTGAACCGGCTTTTGGAATCTTTTAAGTTCCCCGATTTCAATATTCCGAAAAAAGGTGCTATTTTCGCAGAAGTTTGGCACAAAGCATTAAAGACAGATGATTGATAAAACGGTTTTTAAGGATAAGAAGGCTGTGTATTACACACTTGGTTGCAAGCTCAACTTTTCGGAGACAGCAACAATTGAACGCCAATTGCAGGATGCCGGCATACGCACTGCCAAAAGGGGCGAGGTTGCCGATATCTGTGTTGTGAATAGTTGTGCTGTTACACAGGAGGCCGAGAAGAAATGCCGTCAAGCGATACATAAACTGGTGCGCCAACATCCCGGTGCTTTTGTGGTGGTTACAGGCTGCTATGCGCAGCTCTCGGCCCAGAAACTTGCACAGGAACCAGGCGTGGGTGTGGTGCTTGGAATTGACAAAAAGGGGCAGGTGCTCGATTATATCATAAAGCATATTGAGAATGCAAACAGTGGCGAGTGGTATGTACAGCCTACAAAGGATGTGCGAAACTTTGTCCACTCATGTTCGCGTGGCGACCGCACCCGATATTTCCTCAAGGTGCAGGATGGTTGCGACTACTACTGTACATACTGTACCATTCCCTTTGCGCGTGGCCGCAGTCGCAATCCCCAGATCTCCGAACTTGTAGAACAGGCAAGGAATGCAGCAGCCGAGGGTGGCAAGGAGGTTGTTATAACCGGTGTCAACATTGGCGATTTTGGAAAATCTACAGGCGAGACATTCACTTCTCTTGTTAAAGAACTCGATGGAGTAGAGGGTATATCGCGCTATCGCATATCATCCATAGAACCAAACTTGCTCACTGACGAAATAATCGATTATGTCGCACAATCGCGTGCATTCATGCCACATTTTCACATTCCGTTGCAGGCCGGCAGTGACGAGGTACTCAAGCTCATGCACCGCCGTTACGACACCTCTTTGTTTGCTGCCAAGATTGCAAAGGTGAAGCAGGCGATGCCCGATGCATTCATTGGTGTGGATGTGATTGTCGGTACCCGTGGCGAGAGTGAAGAACTTTTTGAAAAGGCATACGATTTCATCAAGGGACTTGACATATCGCAGTTGCATGTCTTCAGTTACTCCGAGCGTCCGGGTACCCAGGCTCTGAAACTTGGCGGTGCGGTGTCACCTGCCGAGAAGCATTGCCGCAGTCAACGGCTCATTGCCTTGAGCGAGGAGAAACGCCTTGCGTTCTATGAGAAATATTTTGGCAAAGAAGCTGTCGTGCTCTTTGAGAAACCACGCTCCGGTATGCCTATGGGTGGTTTTACAGATAACTATATCCGTGTGGAGACTACTGCCGATGCCTCTTTGGTCAATCGCCTTGTGCGTGTGCGCCTTGGCGGTTTCAATGAAGACAAGTCGGCTTTGTTGGTTGATGAAGTAATTGCAGTTCTCGATAAATGAAAGTTGCAGTTGTTATATTGAACTATAATGGAGCGGCAATGCTCGGTCGTTTCCTGCCTTCGGTGGTGAAATATACGCCCGGGGTAGAGATTGTCGTTGCCGACAATGCTTCAACCGATAATTCGGTAGCCGTCGTAGCCGCTAGTTTCCCGTCGGTGCATGTGGTTCATCTCGACAGGAATTATGGCTTTGCCGATGGTTATAACAAGGCTCTCGCACAAGTGGATGCGGAGTATTATCTGCTCCTGAACTCCGATGTTGAGGTAACCGAGGGGTGGCTTGCCCCAATGCTCTCGTTCATGGAGGAGCATCCCAATGCCGTGGCTTGCCAGCCCAAGGTGCTTGCATATAATAACAAGACTCATTTTGAATATGCCGGTGCTGCCGGCGGTTTCATTGACCGTTATGGCTACCCCTATTGCCGTGGCCGTCTGTTTGATACAGTTGAGGAGGATAATGGACAGTATGACGCGGTGTGCCGCATATTTTGGGCTACCGGTGCGGCGATGATGGTACGCAGTTCCACATTCCATGCGGCAGGTGGTTTTGACGGCCGTTTCTTCGCACACATGGAAGAGGTTGATCTCTGCTGGCGTATGCTTGCCCGTGGTGGCGAGATTTATGTTGTTCCCGGTAGTAAGGTCTATCATGTGGGTGGTGCAACACTTAACAAGTCCAACCCACGCAAGACATTCCTCAATTTCCGCAACAATCTATTGATGTTATATAAGAATTTGCCCTCTAACGAGTTGCGTGGCGTAATGCGTACAAGAACTGTACTTGATTATGTTGCAGCGCTTAAATTCCTTGTTACAGGTGCATGGGGTGATTTCAAGGCGGTAATCCGTGCGCGTCGCGAGTACAAGCGCATGCGCGGTGAGTACAGGAGTGTGCGCGAACAGAACCTTGCAGCGGCTGAAGTCCCTTCAATCAAGGAACGCTCTACATTCTCTTTGCTGTGGCAATATTACTTTAAACAAAAGAAATTCTTTTCACAATTGAAATAAACGATGGAACCTGCATTATATCTGCTGCCCGTGACATTGGGCGATACACCTTTGGAAAATGTGCTACCCCAATATAACAACAGCGTCATTGCCGGCATACGCCACTTTATTGTGGAGGATGTCCGCTCGGCGCGTCGTTTCCTACGCAAAGTTGACCCTCAGTTCGATATTGACGGTTCACAGTTCTTTGAACTTAACAAACATACCTCGCCACAGGATGTAGCAGGCTATTTGAAACCCTTGCAGGATGGCAAGCCCATGGGCGTGATTTCAGAGGCCGGTTGCCCTGCTGTTGCCGACCCGGGTGCCGATGTAGTTGCAATTGCGCAGCGCAAGGGGCTGAAGGTTGTTCCATTGGTTGGTCCTTCAAGTATAATCCTGTCGGTTATGGCATCGGGTTTCAATGGTCAAAGTTTTGCTTTCAACGGCTATCTACCTGTGAAGCCCGATGAGCGCATCAAGGCTCTTCGCAAACTGGAGCAACGCATATATAACGAAGACCAGACACAACTATTTATTGAGACTCCTTACCGCAACGGCAAGATGGTGGAGGATATACTTGCAACATGCCGCCCACAGACAAAACTG
The DNA here is from genome assembly GCA_017383665.1 of Bacteroidaceae bacterium. GTDB lineage: Bacteria > Bacteroidota > Bacteroidia > Bacteroidales > Bacteroidaceae > HGM04593. The sequence continues at coordinate 5,404 of JAFNWA010000291.1, forward strand.
TGTATTGCTGCAAACCTCACTTGCGAGGGTGAATATGCCAAGACACGCACCGTAAAGGAGTGGAAGGGGAAGGTGCCCGATTTGTCGAAGATACCGTGTATCTTTCTGCTGTATAAATAATTGGATTTAAATCAATAAATTATGAGTCGCAAAGCTATTTTCTTTATTCTTTTTGTACTGGGCTTCTCTTCTATGGCAAGTGCCCAAAGCAGGCTTGTTCCTACAGGCCGGTTCGTCACTCCTTATCCCGAGGATGTTATGGACGATTATGCTGTAAAAAAGGATAGCCTGCTGTTGCCGGATTATGGCAAAACAAGCTTTGCATTCACTGTAAATCCATCTTGGAGTGGTGAATCCAGCTGCTGCTATTACGGCTCGACATCGGAATTTGTATTGAGAGTTGCCGAGGAAAATATATGGTTCTACTATTTCGGTGCAAACTCGCAGTATAAGTCTGGTGTCACTCCCGATGTCAAGATAAATGAATATCGTTGTGAGGTTTCTCC
>JAFNWA010000292.1 GCA_017383665.1 Bacteroidaceae bacterium
ATTATCCTTAATCAACTTTGCACCCACTCCAATTCCCATAGTGTACCAAGTGGTACCCTCGGCAAACTCGCCATTCTCAATGGTGGTAGCCTTGAAAGGAACCTGTGCAAACATTGCAACTGTCGAAAGGACAGCGCACGAAATCAGCGTAAAAAATCTCTTCATAAAAAATAGGTTAGTTACTGAATATATGTTATCTCATTTTTTTTCTGTGTTACCAGCCGACTTGCACACCGTCCTCGTAGAAGTGGCGGCCAAAGCTCCAACCGAACACGCTGTAGTAGCGCGCAAGTTCCTTGGCACGGCCAATAAACTCTTCGGTGTCTTTGGTTTCGGGCGATGGGTTGCTCCAACCAATCTCAGCTATTGCACCAAGGCGTGGCAAAGCCTTGTACTGTAGCTGCATTGGGGTTGTCACATACTCGGTCCAGAGGTTGCCCTGTACGCCAAGGATATACTTCTGCTCCTCCTTGCTCAATTGGTCATACGGGTTGAACGAATAGGTCTTGCGCAAGGGAACATAGCTGCCGTTACTGTCAAGTTCATCCTTGCGGTCGGTTGTCTGGCGATAGTCGAGGTAGCAGTAGTCACCCGGGGTCATGATTACATAGTTGCCCTTCTTTGCTGCTGCAATTCCGCCCACAGTGCCGCGCCATGACATGATTGTGGCATCCCTGCTCACACCGCCCTCAAGAATCTCGTCCCACCCAATGAGTTTGCGACCGTTTTTGTTCAAGTGCGCCTCTATACGGCTGTTTACATACGACTGCAACTCAGCCTCGTTTTTCAGGTTGTTGTCCTTGATGCGCTGTTGGCAGTCCGGGCACTCCTTCCACATGTCGCGTGGAGCCTCGTCGCCACCGATATGTATGTATTCGCTTGGGAACAGATCCATGACTTCGTCAAGTACATCCTCCCAGAACTCAAAAGTGCTCTCCTTGCCGGCGCATGCAATCTGCTTCGACACGCCCCAGTACGACCATGTCTTGTAATTGCCCTCTTCGCCCTCGCAACCGAGCCATGGATATGCGCTCAATGCACCAAGCGAGTGACCGGGGATTTCAATTTCGGGAACAATAGTGATGAAACGCTCCTTTGCGTACTTTACAATCTCCTTAATCTCCTTCTGTGTGTAATAACCGCCGTATGGAATCCCGTCGAGCCCTTCGTTGTGTCCTGTCGTTGTCTGTTCGCGCAGGCTTCCAATCTCTGTGAGCAAGGGATATTTTTTGATTTCAATCCTCCACCCCTGGTCCTCGGTAAGGTGCCAATGGAAACGGTTCATCTTGTGCATAGCAAGAATATCAAGCACCTCCTTCACTGTCTCCACATCCCAAAAATGGCGTGAACAGTCGAGCATGAACCCACGGTATGGGAAATGCGGAGCATCTTTTATCTTCATTGTGGGAAGTGCGACATTCTCAAGATCAAGTGGTGTCTCGTATGCTTGGACGGGAACAATCTGTTTCAGAGTCTGTACCGCATAGAATGCACCTGCACCATCTTTAGCCTTGATGATAATGTTCTCGGGAGTGATGTCCAGTATGTACTCCTCGGCTTTCATTGAGGCGTTGAACTTGAAGATGATATTGTTGTCACTTGTCATCTTCGTTTTTTTCTTTAGCTTCTTGCCGAACAGTGTTTCTGCAATTCTGTTAAGTTCGTTGGCAGCATATTTTGCCTGTCCATCCTCAAGCTTGTATATGATTTTTGTCTCCGGAGAAAATATAAACTTTATGTTCATGTTTCCCGGTGTTATACTCGATGGTTTAGGCAGAATGCTTGGAATGTTGTTCTCCTGTGCCGATGTCACAGAGATAGCAATCGTTAATAAAAAAAAGAGAAACTTCCTCAACATGTTATTTATATATAAATATTTATTAAAGTTTGATTATTTTGCGAAGATAATACAAAGCAACCCAAAAAGGAAAGGATAAATCATAAAAAATGTTGTTTTTGAAAGAATTTTGAATTGTTTCTGTTTTTTGTGTATGATAACTGATTTTTTTTGTTTACATTCGCAAATGCTACCGTTTTGGTTGCATTCATTGTAGGGATATAACTAATCTATTATAATTATGAGCGAAAAATATGTAATTGGAATTGACCTTGGCGGAAC
>JAFNWA010000293.1 GCA_017383665.1 Bacteroidaceae bacterium
CATAACAAGACCATGGCGGCACAGCTCAACAATGAGTTCAAAGGATTCATCCCCAAAAATGCAGTCGAATACTAAGTATCATACTACGACTACTACCACCCCGAGGCCTATATCCCCACGAGCGACACTTATATCGAAAAAGACCTTGCCATTAACGACGAGATTGACAAGCTTAGGCTTGCCGCCACATCGGCACTTCTGTCCGGTCGCAAGGATGTAGTTGTCATTTCATCCGTTTCGTGCATATATGGCATGGGCAATCCCAGCGACTTCTACAACAATGTCATAGAAATACATGTAGGGCAAAAGATTGACCGCAATGTATTCCTGCGTAAATTGGTAGGCAGCCTTTACACCCGTAACGATGCAGCACTCTCGCGCGGTAATTTCCGCGTGAAGGGCGACACTGTAGAGGTGAGCCTTGCATACAGCGACCATGTTCTGCGTATCACATTCTGGGACGATGACATTGACAGCATTGAGGAGATAGACAGCACAACAGGTGTGCGCCTCACCAATTTCGACGACTACAAGATTTACCCGGCCAACCTGTTCATGACCACGAAAGAGAGCACGGAGCGCGCTATCGCACAGATTGAGTCCGACCTTGCCGAGCGCGAGGAGTATTTCCGCGAGATTGGCAAGCCGCTCGAAGCCAAGCGACTCCATGAGCGTGTCACCTATGACATTGAAATGCTTCGCGAACTGGGACACTGCTCGGGCATTGAGAACTATTCGCGCTATTTCGACGGACGCGAAGCCGGCACACGCCCCTACTGCCTGCTCGACTTTTTCCCAAAGGATTTCCTGCTCATCATTGACGAGAGTCATGTGAGTGTGCCACAGATACATGCCATGTATGGCGGTGACCGTGCCCGTAAAAACAACCTTGTAGAGTTCGGGTTCCGCCTGCCGGCAGCGTTTGACAACCGCCCGTTGAAATTCGAGGAGTTCGAGGCGTTGACACCACAGACAATATATGTAAGCGCAACACCGTCCGATTATGAGCTGAACAAGAGCGAAGGTATAATCGTGGAACAGCTGATACGCCCCACCGGCTTGCTCGACCCAGTGATTGAGGTGCGCAGTTCGGACAACCAGGTCGATGACCTTATGGAGGAGATCAACAAATGTGTCAAACGGGATGAGCGCGTACTTGCAACAACCACAAGCAAAAAGGATGCAGAGAACTTGACTGAGCATTTGCAGAAGTATGGAATACGATGCAACTACATACACTGCGATGTCGATACCCTTGAGCGCATACAGATAATGACCGACCTACGCGAGGGGCTCTACGATGTACTCATTGGAGTAAACCTGCTGCGTGAGGGACTTGACCTACCCGAAGTTTCACTCGTGGCTATACTCGACGCCGACGACGAGGGATTTCTGCGCAGCCACCGCTCGCTGACACAGACAGTCGGCCGCGCTGCGCGCAATGTGAACGGGCATGTAATCCTATATGCAAACAAGATTACCGAAAGCATGCAGCGCACAATGGACGAGACTGCACGCCGCAGGGATATACAGATGCGCTACAACGAAGAACATGGCATCACCCCGACACCAATCAAGAAGAGTATCAGCAATTCGCTGCAACTTGAGAGAAAAGAACAGGGTAAGGGCAGGAGCATAAAGCCTTACAGCGATGAATACATGGAAAATGCTATTGCATGTGACCCGATTGTTGAGTACATGAGTGCCGAGCAACTGAAGAAGAGCATTGAACGCACACGCCGCCTAATGGAGAAAGCCGCCGAGAAGATGGAGTTCATCGAAGCAGCACAATACCGCGACGAGATGTTCAAACTACAGGAGATACTGAAGCAGAAAACGGAGGTTCGATAAAAGTAGCATTCCCTCTTTTCATTCAAACGCCATGTAAAAAACGAGACCGGCTTTTGTTAGCAAAGCCGGTCTCAAATATTATATGGTTAGTCTAAAACGGTGCCCAATGGTTTTCTACATCCTTTGGAAACAGTTCCTTAAAGACTTTGGTCAGTTCAACAGCATCCGGTTCCAAAGCATCAACGGCAGCAGGGTCATTGTCCTTTACGGCAGCGCACAACTTTTCAAGAATCTCCTCCAGTTTATGGCAATTTGTGCCTTGCCTTGGCGACCAGAACTCTGCTGTAAAAAGCCCACTTTCAAGCAGCAGTTCGTAAGTCACACCGTCCAGACCATTTCCTTGTGCAGTGTAAGATGATGAGAATACAGCCGCATAGAAAAGCTCATACAAACTCTTTGCCGTTTTGGGAGAAACCACGCAACGGTACTCGTTTACCTTAACATCGGGAGTGATACCC
>JAFNWA010000031.1 GCA_017383665.1 Bacteroidaceae bacterium
ATAGAGATATGTCTTGTTGGCAGAACCGCCACCCTTTGTAACCATAAGGAACTTGTACTCCATGCCCTCGGTAGCCTCAATGTCAATCTGCGCAGGGAGGTTGCACTTTGTGTTCACCTCGTCATACATATTGAGCGGAGCGTTCTGGCTGTAACGCAAGTTCTCCTGTGTGTATGTGTCGAACACACCGCGTGAGAGAGCCTCCTCGTCGCAGAAGCCTGTCCACACTTGCTGTCCCTTCTCGCCGTGGATGATTGCTGTACCTGTATCCTGGCACAATGGAAGCTGACCTTTGCAAGCCACCTCGGCATTGCGGAGGAATGTAAGTGCAACATACTTGTCGTTATCACTTGCCTCGGGGTCGTTCAGGATTTTTGCTACCTGCTCGTTGTGAGCACGGCGCAACATGAACGATACATCGCGGAAAGCAGTGCGTGACAAGAGTGTCAAAGCCTCGGGAGTAACTTTAAGGATTGGTTTACCCTCAAACTCGCCCACAGAAACACCCTCTTTTGTCAAGAGATAATACTCTGTTGTGTCTTTTCCATGCTGGAACATGTGGGCATACTTGAATTCAGGAATTGCTGCCATAGTTTTTGTATGTTAATATGTTAAATGTTATTCGTTTATTTTTTCACATTTCGACAATTGTTCGTAATGAGAAGAGATTTCTCACATACGTTCGAAATGACAATTACGCGTTTCTCACTTAAGTGGATGAATAAAAAGATGCAGTGCAAGGCTTTTCACTTTTAATCACACTTTGTGTGATTGAACCCGCTCCTGCTCGGCATAGCAAAAACAAGATTTTTCTCTGCTCTCGCTTACTCGCGGCTTTCACCCTTCACCTTTTAGTTTTCAGCTTCCTCCTCGTATGTCTGATACAAGAAATCATTGTACGGGTACTTCTGCACATGCAGTTCGCATACCTTCTTATAAATGATATCCTTGAGGTTCTCAATATTCTGCTTTTCGCGTGCCGAGATGAACAGGCAGTTATCGGCAAGTTTGTTCATCCAGGTCTCCTTAAGCTCATCGAGAGTTATATTCTCCTTTGTCTTTGGAGTGAGGTCATCCTCCTCTTTCTGCACATAGGTAAAGGCATCAATCTTGTTGAAGATTACCATCAATGGCTTGTCGCCACACTTGAGGTCGGCAAGTGTCTTTTCAACCACCTCAATCTGCTCCTCGAACTCGGGGTGCGACACATCCACCACATGAAGCAACAAATCGGCCTCGCGCACCTCGTCGAGTGTAGATTTGAAAGACTCTACAAGATCGGTTGGCAACTTGCGTATGAAACCAACTGTATCGGAGAGCAAAAACGGCAGGTTCTCAATGATAACCTTGCGCACTGTGGTGTCGAGTGTTGCAAAAAGTTTGTTCTCGGCAAACACCTCGCTCTTGGCAAGCAGGTTCATCAAAGTTGACTTACCCACATTGGTATAACCCACCAGTGCCACACGGATAAGGCGTCCGCGATTCTTTCGCTGTATGCTCTTCTGGCGATCAATCTGCGAGAGCTGCTCTTTCAAGAGCGACATGCGCCCAAGGATGATACGACGGTCCATCTCGAGCTGTGTCTCACCCGGACCACGCAAACCCACGCTACCGCCCTTGCCGCTACCGCCGCCGGAACCACCACCCTGGCG
>JAFNWA010000294.1 GCA_017383665.1 Bacteroidaceae bacterium
ACTACACACCGGGGTCTTGAACTCATGCGCAACATTCTGCGTGAGTTGGCGTTTGAGCCTAGACTGCTCCTCGGCGGCTGTTATGTCGTTTATTGATATCTCAAAACCGTTGTCACTGAATAGCACACAACGCAGAGCAAAGACACGACCGGAAACCTCGATATTATCCAAAGCATAATCCTCGCGCACACTGTTGTTCCGGTAACCGCCATTATCAATAAAGCGTTCAATCTTTCTCAACTGCGGCAATTTAAGTATCTCTCCGGCATTCTCAAGATGAGAGGGGGAGATAAAATCGGCATATTCACTAAAAAGAGGATTTGCAAAGACAACACGGTGCTTTGAGTCGAACACCGCTATGCCTTCCTGAGCAATGCTAAGGTGCTGCAAGAGTTTTTGTGTAGCAAAGTCGGAACTGCCGGCGTATTTCATGAGACGGTAGAGAAGCCACAGGACTGCCACTATAATCGTAGCGGCAAAAGCCATGATTGCCACCACACCGGCTGTGCCACCCAACTTGCTCTCCATGTGCTGCCCCACTTCATAGTGATAGTACATGAACGCAACAGCAAAAAGCAGCAGAAGCACTACTGCCGGCACAAAGAACCTGAGAAAAAAGCGTGAGACTCCCTGTTTCATTCGTTCACAAAACAATAGCCGTATCCACTACGGGAAACAACATTATTGGCATACTCGCCAAGTTTCTTCCTCAAACGAGCCATATTTACATCAATACTGCGTTCAAGGACATTCACATCGTCGGGCCATACACGGGCAAGAATCTCCTCGCGCGAGTAAACTCTTCCCGGACGAGTCATGAGCATACACAATACCTCGAACTCTTTTTTGGTCAGCGATATATCCATGCCATCGACATAAGCACGCTTTGTCTCCACATTGAGTTCCAGGCCATTGAATGTAATATTGCTGTTGGAAACTTCTGTAACAACCCTCTTTGCATTGCGGCGTATCACAGCCTTGACACGGGCAATAACCTCACTTATGCGGAATGGTTTGCATATATAGTCATCGGCACCCACATTGAAGCCGGTGAGGAGATCGTTTTCACCTGTTTTTGCAGTGATAAAGATAATTGGAGTGCGCTTAAGCGCAGCATCCTGCCTTATGCGTGCAGCAAGGGCAAAACCGCTCATATCGTCCATCATGACATCGAGTAAGAGCAGATTATACCCAGCAAGCGGCATATTCAGAGCCTCCTTACCCGAATTTGCCACATCTACAGCATAGCCGTTGTTCTCAAGGTTGAACTTGAGAATTTCGCATATATCAATCTCGTCGTCAACAACAAGTATCCTATCCATAACAATGATTGTAATTATTCAAAAGAATGAAGCAGGGATATTTCACTTGCCCAGCAACTCTCATCGGGGGTTTCAAGCACAATTGGCATGTCGTTGAAGCGGCTGTCTTTCATGAAACGCTTGAAAAAGTCTATGCCAAGCAAGCCAATACCGACATTGTCGTGCCTGTCAACACGCGATCCAAGCGGTTTCTTGGTATCGTTCAAGTGTATCGCTTTCAGATATTCAAGCCCTATCACGCGTTCCAATTCACCAAAAGCACCATCATAGTCAGCTACAATGTCATAACCTGCAGAATAGAAGTGGCAGGTATCAATGCAGACACCCACACGGCTCTTGTCCTCAATGCGGTCAATTATATATCTGATTTCCTCCAGTTTATTACCCACATTGCTACCCTGCCCTGCGGTATTCTCAATTACAGCTGTCACGCCATTGGTCTTTGAAAGCGCGAGATTTATACTCTCGGCAATTGTGTCCAGACATTGCTCTACCGATATCTTGTTCAAGTGACTGCCGGGATGAAAGTTCAGCATTGTGAGCCCCAATTGTTCGCAACGCTGCATCTCGTCAAGGAACGCTAAGCGAGACTTCTGCAGACCCTCTTCATCGGGGCTACCAAGGTTAATCAAGTAACTGTCATGAGGCAAAATATACTTGGGGCTAAAACCACCCTTGACACAGTTTTCCTTGAACTGTTCTACACTTTTTGCCGTAAGGGGTGCAGCGACCCACTGTCTTTGGTTCTTTGTGAAAAGTGCAAAAGCATTTGCACCTACAGCCGTTGCATTGAGCGGTGCGTTCTCCACACCACCACTTGCCGAAACATGAGGTCCTATAAATTTCATATCTTATGATTCTTTTTTGCGAAGTTAGTAAAAAATATGCCGGCAAAGGCCGTATTATCAAAATTTAACCCTTGCCGGCATTATCATCTATCAAAGTACATCTCAAAGTTTTGGTTCATCGACCGATGTAACCTGCAATGCAAAGAACTTGTTACCACCACGCAAGAGGTTACGCACCTCGCTGAGCAACTCATGGCTCTCCTGAATTAGGTTGAGATATACAAAGTCCATACGCAAACTGCCGTTACTCTTGTGCAGACGCATTGTCTGTTCCTTACGCAAGTTTGCAAGTTTATGCTTCAAAAGTTTTGCTCTTGTTGAAACCTCTTCTGCATTGTCATAATTACCGGTAGCAATTATCTCATTGATATCCTTGAGAACATTATATACGCCCTGACAATAGGGTGAGAATTCCTCAACATATACCTTTGACAACGGGCTGAAGCTGTTGTCGGCATGTTCCTTCATCGGTTCGCCAATACGGGTCAGTGTATTGAGCATCTGCTGGCAGCTATTGGTGCAAAGATGATACCATGTACTGCGTTCAAAAGCCATCTGCTGGTCAATACGCTGCAAACCACGGGTCTCGGCACGACGCTGTTTCTTCATCAAAGCCTTCTCCTCGACAATCTTTATCAATGTGCTCTTCAATGGGCGCAAGGCATCCTTTGAGAAAGACTCGAACATTTTCTTGTA
>JAFNWA010000295.1 GCA_017383665.1 Bacteroidaceae bacterium
ATTTTAATTACGCCCTAAATTCCTTTTCACTTCCCCATCCACTCCATCACTTTAAGGAACTCCATCTCAAAATTAGGGGTGAGCACCCCCTGCCCCATTGCGGACTTTATTTCGTCAAGAGTCCAGAAGCGGCCGCCGTCGAGTTCGTCGCTTGGAGCGACAGCACCATCATACACTGTGTTATAGACATACACCAGTTCTCTCTCGCGTTCGCTTTCAAATATATAACTATTCAATAGTCTTGGTTCGCACTCCTCAACACCCAACTCCTCGCGGAGTTCACGATGCAAGGCATCACACACCTCCTCGCCGTAGTCAATGTGCCCGCCAACGGCGGTATCCCACTTGCCGGGCTGTATCTCCTTCCACTGTGGGCGGTGCTGCAAATAGAGTTCACCTGCAGAATTGAAAAGATGAAGGTGAACCACCGGGTGCAACGGTTTTTCCCCGCCATGGCACTCACCGCGTGTGGCACTGCCAATTACTTCTCCGGCCTCATTTACAAGAGGCAATATTTCTGCATTATTGTCTTTCATACAAATAAATCTTTTTTGCAAATTTATACAATATTCACTCGAATCAGGTACATTTGTTACATTTTTTCGTAAAATATTGATACAAAGTCAAAAATAATGTCAAAAAATCATTAACTTTACACATTCAAATATAATGGGAATTAAACACTATGAAGGTTAGATTTACGATAATCAGGTTTTTGTGCCTGTTATTGTGTCTTAGTTGCAGCATTGACCTGTTTGCTCAATCGGGTCACACAATAATCGGCACCGTTGTTGATGAGCTTGACATGCCATTGCCTGGAGTAAATGTCGTTGTCATGAAAGACAAGAAAATGGTCAAAGGTGCAAGCACCGGAATTGAAGGAGATTTCAAGGTTGACCTGCCATCCAATGACAGCGAGAAGATGACAATGCTTGTCAGTTACATCGGTTACAAAGAGCAAACCATTAAACTGACTGCCAAGAATATCGGGAAGCCTTTCAACATCCGACTTATGCCGGATGACGAGTTGCTCCAGGAGGTTACTATCGTCGAGGATGGATATGCTCGCCTGCCACGCAAGGACATGGTTGGTGCATTTACCACTGTAAAGGCCGACGACATCATGATGCCAGCATACCAGAGCATTGACCAGATGTTGCAGGGTAAGATTGCCGGTATGTCGGTTGTCAACACTTCGGCTCGCGTTGGTGCATCACCCAAGATTACAATCCGCGGAACATCAACAATCCTTGGAAATACAAGCCCGTTGTGGGTTGTCGATGGTGTAATTCAGGAGGATGCTTTGACCATTGACATGAGTTCTGCCATCACTGGCGACATGAAAGAGCTCATCGGTAACCAGATTTCATGGCTTAACCCACAGGATATCGACAACATCACCGTGCTTAAAGATGCTTCGGCAACAGCCATTTATGGTTCAAAGGCTTCAAACGGTGTTATTGTAATCACGACAAAGAAAGGAACTCCCGGGCGCGCAAGTGTAAGCTACAGCACAAATGTCTCTGTCAGGGAGCGCCCATCGTATGCAATTTACGACTTCATGAATTCACACGAGCGCATCCAGTTCAGTAAAGAGGCATACGAAGCCGGTGTGCGTTACAACAGCACTCCATTGCCACAAATTTACACATACGAAGGACTCATGGCGATGTTCAACAGCCGTATGATTGATGAAGAGCAATTCTCGACATATCTAAGACGCCTTGAGACAGTAAACACAGACTGGTTTGACATGTTGACACGCAACTCGATAAGCCAAAGCCACAACCTGAGTCTTTCGGGTGGAGTGGACAAACTCACATACAATGCCTCTGTAGGTTACCAAAGCAACAAGGGTATGGAGATTGGCAACGAGAACGACCAGATCACAACCCGTTTGAGTATCAGCAGCCACCTGAACGAGAAGTTGGACATAAATGTACAACTTAACGGAAGCATAAGAAATTCATACGGTTATGCCGGTGTAAATCCATACTCATATGCGATGAATACAAGTAGAGCAATTCCTGCATACGAAAAGGATGGTTCAAGAGCATATTACTCACAATACTACACATACCAGTACAATAAAGATCTTGATTCACACAACCAATATGCATATAATGTCTTTAATGAGTTAGAGAACACATACTCAACAAATGTTGGAACGACATTCAATGCATCCGCAAACATCTCATACAAGATTTTGGATTGGCTAACCTATCAGGGAACCGTCAACATGGCCTTGAACGGCAATAAAAGCGAAAGTTTCCAGGGCGAGAAATCATCACAGGTAGAGCGTCTTTACCGTGGTTACCCCTATGGAACAGAAGAATCGGGCTCCGAGAAATACAATGCAGCATTGTTGCCTCATGGTGGCGTTTTGAGACAAGCCAATTCTCAAAGTGTATCATACAGCACATCACACCGTTTGCAGTTTGCAAAAGAGTTCAACGAGAACCACCGTCTGAATGTGATGTTGGGTATGGAGGTGCGTTCAACAACAGGTGAGAGCGACGGCAACATTGCAATGGGTTATGTACCCGAGCGAGGTGAAATTCTTATCACTCCTACACTTCCTGAGAACTTCAAGCCCATAGGTACAGATGTATCCATTGGTTGGGGTGTTCTCCGTGAATTGTACGATGGAGGTTGGAGCAAGACATCTACAGTAACAAACTACATGTCTTTCTTTGGTATTGCGGCCTATTCATTGATGAACCGTTATGTCATAAACCTGAATGTGCGTTCCGATGCTTCAAACCGTTTTGGACAGGATGTAAACAAACAGTTCGACCCCACATGGTCTGTCGGCCTTGCCTGGAAAGTCGCACAAGAGCCTTTTATGATGAAGTATGTTCCTTGGCTTGAGCAGTTCAACATACGCGCCACATACGGTATTCAGGGTAATGTCGTCAACTCCATAAGCCCCGAAATGACAGTCTCTTACAATGGTGTGATGGATAGCTACAACGAATACTACCTCACCATCTCCAACTTGCCTAACAAGCAGTTGAAATGGGAGCGCACAAGAAGCTTCAACCTGGGAGCAGACATCGCCCTCTTTGGCATTACAATGAATATTGAATATTACAAACGACACAGTAATGCCATCATCACCCAGAATGTAGCACAGGAATATGGTGTAACGGCAATGCCATTGAATGGTGGTATAATCACCAACGACGGTGTTGAATTCAGCATGAATTACACACCAATTAGAACAAAGGATTTTGCATGGACAATTGGCATGAATGCCGGCAAGAACTGGAACCGTTCCGAAACAGACGACCGCACAGCAAAAGCCGATGAACTTAACCACATCAACTTCCTGAATGGCAGCAGTGATCGTCCATTGAAGCAGGGATACCCTCTGTCGGCTTTCTGGTCATATGAGTTCACCGGTTTGAGCCCAAAGAACGGTTATCCTACATTCAAGCACACAACATACGATGATGTAGATGGAGATGGAAGCGTTGACCCTACAACATTCCTCGTGTATTCGGGACAGAGCGAGCCTGACTTCTCCGGAGGTTTCAACACCCGCATCCGTTGGAAAGGATTTAATTTGGGCATAGACTTTGCTGCATCATTTGGTGCGCAAAAGCGCTTACCCAACCCATACTCAACATTCACATACGGAAAGATGCCGGATATCTTCAGCAACTTGTCAAAGGAGCTGAACAACCGTTGGAAACAGCCTGGTGACGAGGCGCACACAAACATCCCTGCGCTCTACACCTCAATAAAAGACCTCTACAACCTGAACCTTCCCAACGGACTATTTGACAACATCTATTCCATGTGGGCACAATCGAATGTAAGAGTAGCCGATGCTTCGTTCCTGCGTTGTACACAAATCTCGCTTTCATATAGCTTTCCACAGAATATATGCAAAAAGATACGATTGTCGCATATACAAATCAGCGCAAACATCAACAACCTATTTGTTATCGCGAGCAAGGATTGGAAAGGATATGACCCCGAGCTCGGCAACAGCATCCAACCACGCATGTACTCTTTAGGATTAAGTTTGGGATTGTAAAAAGGTGATTATTATGAAACTGATAAGAAATATATTTACTACATCGCTTCTGGCTCTTGTATTGACAGGATGCGAAGATTTTCTTGAACCCAATTCAAAAAGTGAATTTGTCCCTAAAGACGCAACTTCACTGCATGAACTTTTGTTAGGTGAGGCATACCAGCGTAATGACATGGACGGATTGAACATCTTCTTGTCCCTGCTTGATGACGATGTTGAAGCTGCACCATACCAAATCCCCAATGCCGGCTTCGACGGGAACAAATATCTGGCAAGCTTCACATGGCAACCAGACATGTATGAAATGATGGAGATGGCAAATTCAGGGCACATCAACATGTATGAGAAATACTACGAAGTGATACTTGGCGCCAACGCTGTTATTGACTATCTGCCGCTCGTGACAGATACCGAAAACATGAAAAATAATGTCAAGGCTCAGGCATACGCACTTCGAGGATTCTACTACTTCAACCTTGTAAACATTTTTGGCCAGCCATACAACCATAATCCCGAGGCCTTGGCAGTTCCGTTGAAGCTGCACAGCGGTATC
>JAFNWA010000296.1 GCA_017383665.1 Bacteroidaceae bacterium
AGGTGCTGCGGTGTAATGCAATAAACTAAAAATATATACAAAAATGTTCAGAACAAAAACTTGTGGCGAACTCAGGTTGGCCGATGTAAATGCAACAGTTACCCTCAGCGGTTGGGTACAGCGTGCACGCAAGATGGGTGGTATGACATTCGTTGACCTTCGCGACCGTTACGGTGTTACCCAGCTTGTATTCAGCGAGGATGTAAATGCCGAACTCTGCGAGAAGGCTTCGCACCTCGGCCGTGAATATGTAATACAGGCAACAGGTGTTGTCAGCGAGCGTCAGAGCAAGAACGCCAATATCCCCACCGGTGATATTGAAATCATCGTTAGCGAGCTCAACATCCTCAACGAGGCTGCAACTCCTCCTTTTACAATTGAGAACAACACCGACGGCGGCGACGATATCCGCATGAAGTACCGTTATCTCGACCTTCGTCGTGAGGCTGTACGCAAGAACCTTGAGCTGCGTCACCAGATGACAATGGAGGTTCGCCGTTACCTCGACTCAATGAACTTCATTGAGGTTGAAACACCTATGCTCATTGCATCAACCCCCGAGGGTGCGCGCGACTTCGTTGTTCCTTCACGCATGAACCCGGGTCAGTTCTATGCCCTGCCACAGAGTCCACAGCTCTTCAAGCAGCTGCTCATGGTATCCGGCTTCGACCGCTACTTCCAGATTGTGAAGTGTTTCCGCGACGAGGACCTGCGTGCCGACCGTCAGCCCGAGTTTACACAGATTGACTGCGAGATGAGCTTCGTGGAGCAGGAGGATGTGATTTCACTCTTCGAGGGTATGGCAAAGCACCTGTTCAAGACCATCCGTGGTGTCGAGCTTACCGAGGCTTTCCCACGCATGACATGGCACGATGCCATGAAGTACTACGGTTGCGACAAGCCTGACACACGCTTTGAGATGAAGTTCGTTGAGCTCATGGACATCATGAAAGGCCATGGTTTCCCTGTGTTCGACAGCGCCGAGTACATCGGTGGTATCTGCGCCAAGGGTGCTGCTACATACACACGCAAGCAGCTCGATGCACTCACCGACTTTGTTCGCCGCCCACAGATTGGCGCAAAGGGTATGGTTTATGCACGAGTGGAGGCCGACGGCACTGTAAAATCAAGCGTTGATAAATTCTATACACAGGAGGTTCTACAGGCAATGAAGGCAGCTTTCAATGCCGAGCCGGGCGACCTTATCCTCATCCTCAGCGGTGACGATACAATGAAGACACGCAAACAGCTCTGCGAACTCCGTTTGGAGGTAGCTTCACAGCTCGGCTTGCGCGACAAGAACAAGTTCTCATGCCTGTGGGTTGTCGATTTCCCACTCTTCGAGTACAGCGAGGAAGAGGGTCGCTACATGGCAATGCACCATCCATTCACATCACCAAAGCCCGAGGATATTCCACTTCTCGATACCGACATGGGTGCTGTTCGCGCAAACGCCTACGATATGATTATCAATGGTGTTGAGGTAGGTGGCGGTTCAATCCGTATCTACGACAGCGAGTTGCAGAACAAGATGTTCGCACTCCTTGGCTTCACCCCCGAGCGTGCACAGCAGCAGTTCGGTTGGTTGCTCGATGCCTTCAAGTACGGCGCGCCCCCTCACGGTGGTTTGGCCTACGGTCTCGACCGTTGGGTGAGCCTCTTCGCAGGTCTCGACTCAATCCGCGACTGCATCGCCTTCCCAAAGAACAACTCAGGCCGCGACACAATGATTGACGCACCATCGGTTCTCGAACCCGAGCAGTTGACGGAGCTCAATATCGTTGTTGACATCAAGGAAAAGTGATTAAAAAGCTAAGCTACTGCGTTACGCTTGTTTTTGCTGTGAGTCATTTAGGAATACTAAACTCCCCACTTCAAAAACTTCGCAAGCCTGGTATTTTACCTTTTTATCTCACTTTTCATAGATTGGAATTACATAAGAGAATGTCATCCTGAGCATTAGCGAAGGAACTCTTGGTATTATACAAAAATATCCATCGCATTTTTGCGATGGATATTTTTTGTTGATCTAAGTTAAGTAATCACATTTTTGTCCGATATAGTGCAAACTCTATGAAAAACATCGTAGAGGAGAGTGCCTTAAGCATTACAGAACTGTGCTCTTGTTTTACATATACGGAAAAGGAAAACAAAGATGTTATTCCAATTGTAAGTAATGTACCCGTTGCAATTATCCATTTAGAAG
>JAFNWA010000297.1 GCA_017383665.1 Bacteroidaceae bacterium
AATGAATTTCCTAGGTTCATCAGCGAGAATGTCAAACACTCGCGTGTTTTTATCAGTTATTTCAACAATGCAAAGATAGTGCAAACGAGCTAATAGTAAAGTTCACTTTAACCATTTACTGCGAGTGTAGCCTATCTTCGTCAGTGCGGTTGCAATATTACTAAAATAAATTAACAAAACACAAGAGTCCGTTGCTTTTTTTAACTGCATGCAAATATAAAGGATTAAATTTTATTATCCTTTGTCAGTTTTTGTCAGTTTGCAAGAAAAACAAAAAAAAGAATTTAGAAGCAGTTTAGACCTTATTTTATATTATAAGGAACAAATGGCTTACGACAAGAAAACAGGCTGTCATAATAGATAACGGCAGCAACGGGCAAATCGCTTTTATAGAATGACGGCAACTGGTTTGCCTTTTCCCACAATTGCTGTTGAGCACTGCCAAGCAACTGCATATAACGGTCCGCAACAACCGAGGAGATGTCCGGGTCAGTAATAGCGAGAATCTTCTCCTTATTATACTCACCCATTATTTCATAGAAAGAGATGATGTTATTGGTGGCAAATTCATAATACGGTGCCGATGAGATAGAATCGGCTACACTTTCGTATATTGCGGTCACATCCTTTTCAACCTGCGCAAGCAACGAGTCACGCACGGCAATCTTTTGCTCCACGACTGTTTGCTGAACGGTTATTTTACGGCTGTTGTCTAAACTTGTAAAGTAGCCTGAGAACAAAAGCAACAGTAACGGTATGAGTGCCAAAACAGATAAGAGCAGTATTGCCGGACGATTGCGATGCCTGAAGGCTGCAAGCAACTGCTCGGCATTGGCATAGCGTTTCTCCTTTTGTGCACACAGGCAACGCCCTGCTATGCGCAAATGACGACTGCCGAAAATATCGTGCATTATCATGCCCAGTGAGTAGATGTCGCTGCGTGCGTCTATATCTTTCTCCTGCATGAGCAGTTCGGGCGAAGCGTATAAAGGTGTACACCCTAGTGTGCGAGCAAGGTAATGAGCATCGTCATCGGCAAGACCAAAATCAATGAGACGCACATCATTGTCGGCACGGGTTATAAGTATGTTTTCGGGTTTTATATCATTGTGTACAATGCCGCTGCGGTGTATATATGCCACAGCCTGCAGCAACTGCTCAAACACCCTGCGACGCATAGCCTGTGATGGGTTCTCGGCAAGGAAATCTGTCAATGTGCGCCCATCGACATACTCCATTACAATACCCGGCCCCACAACCGTGGATTCCTCAAAAGTAAAAACATTCACCACATTGGGGTGCTGGCGACCAATGGAGAGTTCATATTCGCGCCTGAGCATTGCAAGCGTATGCCCGGTTTTCTCCTTTGGCGTTTTGATAATGAAGTATTTACCGGCTTTGCGCACACGGTAGAGCACAGCCAGCGAGGTTGTTGCAAAAACCTCGGGCATTGAATAGCCTGCCGAGGTATTTGGATTCTCACCCATGGGAGTAAATATTTCACTGCTGCCACTCATAAAATTGACAAATAATGACAAACACCGGTGCTATTTTTTTTCAAATATAAGCACTATTTTTGTGACGACAATCAGAACAGGGTAAAAAATGAGCATAGACATGGATTCACCGCAGCTTGCGGCACTACGCGAAGAGATTGAAGAATTGGTTGGAAAGATGTACTCACACTCGAACTTCACACACCTCTCGGGACTTATTGGCTACAAGTGCAAGGAGCACATCTCGGTG
>JAFNWA010000298.1 GCA_017383665.1 Bacteroidaceae bacterium
ATATGGTTTGGCGGAGCAGTTGCACATGATGTCGCGCTTGACTCCAATGCAAGCAGCGGTTACTACTTTGTTGCTCAATGGCTATTCTCTTGATGTGATTGCAGAACAGGTGGGTGTTAGTGTTGAGGGTGTGAAACTTCAAATAGACAATGCTCGTATGGCAATTAACAGGACATGGGGTTGTTGAATGTTTTTTATTCATAGTTTTGTTAAAAGAGGTTAAAAACATCTCTCGATTGATAAATAAATTCAATTTCCAAAACAAAATGGGGCTGTGAAGTGTTCATACATTTTATTGGTAATTTTAAACACCTTAAAATGGAAGTAGCCGAAATAACAAAACTATTATTGGAGTCGAAGGAAAGACTTCACAGGTATGCCTGCAGTTTGACTTGGGATTGGTGTAATGCTGATGATTTGATGCAGGATACTGCTGTCAAAATTCTGCGTAATGCCGGACAATTCCGCGCCGGCAGTAATTTCTACAACTGGGCATGCAGGATTATGTATCACACATTTATCAATGGTTTAAAGCATGAGGGGCATTGCGAATGTGTCGATGAATTGTCGCCAAAGACAATCGGTAGGCAACTGTTTACCAGCAAGTGCTCTGTGGGTTGTGACAGTGACACGGATGTTTGCGTAAAGGATATATATGATGCGATTGATTCTCTCCCTGGTGACACGGGGAGGGTGATGCGGTTGCTCATTGAGGGGCACAAGTATGTGGAGATTTCTTTAATGACCCGTTTGCCGTTGGGGACGGTGAAGACTCATATTCGTCTGTCGCGCGAAATTCTTAAAAGGGTGTTGAGTGACAACGAGAAGTAAATGTCTTTGAACTTTACCTGTGCTGTGTTGCTTGTGTACAAAATAATGTATAACTTTGTGGACAAATGAAGTGTGCAATGCAAGTGGATGACAATTCAACAGGCAAAAAGGGTTGTGCAAATATTGTGGAACTCTTTTTTAACCTCATCAGGTGTGGCATGGGAAAATGCGATTGTTTGTCGCGTGTTCCCGGGGATGTGGAGTGGGGTGAACTGTTTGAGATTGCAAAGAAACAGACGCTGCTGGGCATTGCTTTTGCCGGAATTGAACGGCTACCGCAGGAACAAAGGCCACCAAAGGATATTCTGCTGCAATGGTACAAGATGTGCATGCTCATTAAAAAGAGCAATGCCGACTTGAACAGGAAGTGTGCTGCCGTGTCGGAGAAGTTCCGCAGCGAGGGCTTCGAGAACTGCATACTGAAGGGGCAAGGGCTGGCGCAGTTGTATCCCGACCCTACATTGCGCACCCCCGGTGACATTGATGTCTGGCTTGATGGTGGCGATAAAAAGGCGATTGGGTATGTGAGAAGGTTTTTCCCTGAATGTAAGCCGACATATCATCATGTTGATTTTCCAATTGTTCCTGATCTTGAAATTGAAATTCACTATCGCCCAAGCTGGGCTTACAGCCCTTTTGCAATCAAGAGATTGCAGCGCTTTTTTTCGTCGGTTGCCAATGAGCAGTTCGGCAATTATGTAAATACTCCCGAGGGTGCTTTCCCTGTGCCTGACTTGGCTTTCAATAGGGTATATGTGCTGTTGCATATTTATAGACACCTGTTTTTTGAGGGTATAGGTATGAGACAAATACTGGACTACTACTATGTGTTGCAACAGGAGATGGACGATGCTGAAAAGAGGGCTTTTATTGCTGACTTGCGACGGTTTAAGTTGATGAAGTTTGCAGGAGCACTTGTGTATGTGATGCAGCAAATGTTTGGCTTGGAACAGAAACTGACATTCATTAGACCAAACCGTAAGCTTGGCAAGTTTGTGCTGAAGGAGGTTATGGTTGCCGGGAATTTCGGGAAATATGATCACAGATACAGTCTTGGTGAACATGAGTACTCCTTTAAAAGGGGTGTGGAGATGATGAGGCGTAACATGACATTGATTACGCGTTTCCCGGGTGAGATTCTTTGGAGTCCATATTTCAAGATTTGGCACTTTTTTTGGCGTAAAAGACATTAGGGTGAGTTGTGAAAGGTGTGGCTTGCACTTGTTGAATTATAACTGTTTCTTGTTGCTGATTGAGGTAAAAAACACTATCTTCGCGGCACGAAAATAAGAAGCTGTTTAAAATTTATTTTGCAGCTTTGAAATATTTATATAAGAAATTAAACAGCTTCTAAAATCATTATGGAAAGTTTGGATGGTAGGCTGGTGATTGGTGTCTCTTCGAGAGCACTTTTTGACCTTGAGGCCGAGAATGAGATATTTGAGAAGTATGGTGTTGCAAAATACCGTGAGTATCAGGAGCAGCACGAGGATGACCCTTTGGAGCGCGGCACGGCGTTCTATCTTGTAAAAAGTCTTCTGGAGCTGAACAAACAGGCAAACCGCCCGATCGTTGAGGTGGTGGTTATGTCGCGTAATAGCCCAGAGACTGGTATGCGCATGCTCAAGTCGTTGGATATGTATGGTCTTGACATTACACGAGTGGCGCTCTCCGGTGGTGAGTCGCTGTCGAAATATTTGAAGGCTTTTTCTATTGACCTGTTTCTTTCTAAGGACGAGGGCGATGTGCAGCGTGTGATTGATTCGGGTATATGTGCGTCGGCTCTCATTTATGCTCCGCCAACTGATTTCAACCCCGAGGAGAGCCGCGTGAAGATTGCTTTTGATGCGGATGCTGTGATTTTCTCGGATGAGTCAGAGTGTCGTTTCAAGGCCGAGGGTATTGATGCTTTCTACAAGTATGAGAAGGAGAATGCGGATGTTCCACTAAAGGAGGGACCGTTTGCCAATCTGTTGAAGAAACTATCGCAGATTCAGGAGTGTCTGCCTACATCGATAGAACTCTCGCCATTGCGTCTTGCTATTGTGACTTCGCGCAGCATGCCGTCGCATTTCCGTGTCATAAAGACGCTGCGTAAGTGGGGTGTATATGTTGATGAGGCTTATTTCCTCGGCGGCTTGCGCAAGGATGAGTTGCTGAAGGCCTTTGGCGCGCACATCTTCTTCGATGACCAGGATACTCACTTGTCGTCGTCGAGCAAGTATGTGCCGGCAGGAAAGGTTCCTTATCACTCCGATTCGCAGATAAACGATGTGATTCAGACTAAAAGGCAACAGAAAGAAAAAGAATAAACAATACCGTGTGTCGTATGTTATATTTGGTGACCAGCCGGCCGGCTGGTCACCAAATATAACATACGACACACGGTATTG
>JAFNWA010000299.1 GCA_017383665.1 Bacteroidaceae bacterium
GGTAAATGAATCAATGCGTGAACGGTTGGCTTTCTTGAACGAGCCCTTGAAGGCATAGGGTATGCCCAGACGCGATGTAATGTCAACACACTTCTCAGCTATGCGCAATGCCATCTCCTCACCCTCAATCACACAAGGGCCGGCAAGCAGAAAAAAATTCTCGGTAGATGTCAAATCTCTTATTGTCATAACCTTTTATTTATTTTGGTAGGTATTATCAAATTCAGTTTCTCTTTCTCAATCGTAACAAACAACGGGAAAGATGGAACAAACGGTCGCCCATCAATACCCAAGCTGGCACCACCCACAGACTCAATCTCAACCTCTGTCGTACGGAATGGTTCAACGAGCCTGAAGTTCAGGATCTTGCGTTTCCACACCATGTGCAAGCCCCTGAAAATCCCCATGAATGGAGACATCTTCATTGCCGACACATCCAGCCAACCATTATATGGCACAGCACTCGGAGTCATACCATAACCGGTAGCATTACCGATACATAGCATCATAAACTTCTTATCTACAAGCTGATTATTGAGCCTGAACCTCATATTGAAGTTCTGTCTGCGGAACAACAGGTACATCAAAGCACGCAACTTGTATATTATCTTTGCAAAGATAGTATTTTTTTCATTGGCAAGAGCAACAATATTTGCCGACAGTCCAATATTCAACACATTGAGAAAGAAACGAGTAAACTCCTTGCCCTCTTTTGTGTATTTACAACAGCCAAGATCAACTTTTCGCACCCTTCTTGCTATGATATGATCAACAGCAACCTTGTAATCCTTGTATGTCAGTCCCCAATATTTTGCATAATCATTGGCTATTCCATTGGGAATTATTCCCAACGAAACACTATCAGCCCTACCCGATGTCATTATACCATTGATAGCATCCTGCAACGCTCCATCTCCGCCAATCAGCACAATAGTATCATGTCCATCCGCAGCATACAGCAACGCCAGACGCTCCACCTGTTCACCAGCTGTAGCACACGCGAAATCATATTCGACATGCTTCTCGGCAAGATATTCGCGTATCTCCTTCCAACGCTTCATTGGCCGGGTAGAGCCCAATTTAGGCGAATATATTATTCCCCAGCGGCGTTTGTTCTTATTGCGTGTTTCAATCATACAACAAATTCTTTATCTGTTCCACCAGCTCAGTGACCGGCAATGAACCGTCGAGCCAATGTATATTTACTCCGCGTTTCTCCATTCCACGGAACCAAGTCATCTGGCGCTTGGCAAACTGGTGTATTGCAATCTCAAGTCCCTTGACCATATCATCATATCCCATAGCACCAGTGAGATACAATGTAAGAAACTTATATTCAAGCCCGTAGTATATCAACTGTTCAGGTTGCAAACCACTGTCAAGCAGCCGTTTCACCTCATCCACCATACCACATTCAAGCCTCTCACGAAGGCGGCGGCTTATCCTTTCGCGACGCACCTCCCTATCCACCTGCACCCCGACAGTCAAAGCATTTATCTGTGGGAAGTAGCGTTCCTCAACAGGACAAGTGCGATAATACTCCTCAATCTCAATGGCGCGTATAGCGCGTTTCTTGTTATCGGTATCAGTGTTGTTATGCAACTGTTTGTATGTCGCAAGCAACGCGGTGAGCTCTTCAAGGCTCTTCTCCTCCAATACTGCACGCAACGCCGGGTTCTCGGGCACGGGCAACAGGCGATATCCCTGCAACACAGACTCCACATAAAGACCGCTGCCACCGCACATTACAGGATAAGCTCCACGGTTTCTTATATTGTCGTAAGAAGCAAGAAAATCGCGCTGGAACTCAAAGAGATTATACTTTTCGCCGGCATCGACAATATCGAGCAGATGCGACGGGACAGTCACTCCATCGCGTGTATATTCGGCAATATCCTTGCCTGTACCGATATCCATTCCGCGATAAACCTGACGACTGTCTGCACTGATAATCTCTGCACCGGGGATGGCCAAAGCCAGTTCTACAGCCAACGAAGTCTTGCCGCAGGCCGTAGGGCCCACAACCGACACCATGTCATATTTCTCCTTGCGTTCCAACATCAGTCAAC
>JAFNWA010000300.1 GCA_017383665.1 Bacteroidaceae bacterium
CAGCTTCTTGTTGCCCAGCATCAGAACGGTGCAGGCTTCAAAACTCCCTGCTCAAGAACATTTTGGAGAGTCTCCAATAACTGATTCTGATTAATCGGTTAAGTTTCATCGGGTTATTTTGTTGAAAACTTGTTTCTGTGTATAAAGTCCCAAAATCCGGTAGTTTGCAATAGCTATATTACTCTTGTGCAAGAGCAACAATTCTTGGCGTCAACCAAAGATATTTGCTTTTTTTTCCAGTGTCCTGCTTATGCTGTTAATGGGGCGTTTCAAGATGAATCTTCTTATGGTGTCGAGCATGAATGCAGAACCCAACAGGGCAAGAATGTATAGAGCGATAATTGCAAAGTAATCAAATCCTTGGAAATTCATAATCTGCCCTTTCCGGTATAAATACCCATAGGCACTGAAACCAATGGAACTGTCCTGTATGAGATAGACCGGTAGCATGAATGTTGCCACGTAATTCACAGTTTTGTTGTGGAAATTAAGTCTTGCTATCAGGCAGAAAAGCGAAACTGCGCCTGCAAGAACCAATGGGTTGTTGTAGTTTGTACTTCCCGGTATCCCGGCCATGGCATAAACCAAAAGACCCAGTACGCATGTGATGTAGAGGGCAAGATACTTTTTGGTTGGCAACTTTGCGGGAAGGTTTAATCTTTTGATGGCATCGCCCACTACATATATGGTTACAAAATGGAAGGTGTTGTAACCTGTAAGGTTTATCGAATTACCGAAAACGAATCCGGATATGCAACTCATGAACAGTAACATTCCAAGCAGATATTTGTATTGTCGGTCACTTGCCTTGTTGAGCACAATGTTGATGACCGGGCTAAGCAGCATCAAGTGGAAATAGCAATTGATGAACCACCAATGGGTGTTTGTAACGGGGGCAAGTAGACTCTTGATTTCGCAAGGTTGTGGCAGTGTCTTTGTCGCTGACCATTTGCCTATGATAATAGCCAGATTGAAGAAAGCGATGGTGGATACAAGTGTGAGCAGGCTCTTCCAATAGAGTCTTATGCCAAAATAGCCGCTTATGAGCACAAACAGATTTACTCCGGTTGCGCAAATAGCAATGACATAGTTGTGCGACTCCAGTTCGCCCTGTTGCGCGTGGACGGAGATGTGCCACACCACAATGAAACTCATTGCGATGATTCTTAACAGTTCAAAAGCTGAGTTGCGTTCTTTTGTTGGCATCAGATTCTGTTCTTGAGTAGCTGGGCAACATTCATGAGACTTTTTTCGTCCAGCTTGCAACTTGTAATATATTCAATGGCATCCTCGCATTGTAGGTCACTGCCGGCTACGCTGTAGAACCCATTCTCCAAGAGCCAAAGGGCTTTTTTCTTTACAGCTTTGCCGTAGCCACCGGCAAGTGATGCTAAGTTGAGCTGGAACTTGACACCCTCCTCGCGTAAGCGGCGATATTCGTCGTTGTCCATGTACATGTAGCGCTCGGGGTGTGCAAGCAACGGGTAATAGCCCAAGGATTTTATCTGTCGGAGTGTCTCTTTAAAGCGCATAGGTGGGTTGAAGTATGATGTTTCCACAAGAATGTGTTTGCCGCTGTTGCCAATGGGGAGGAGACTGTTGGTTTCAACTCCCTCCCCCTTCGTAGCCCCTATGGGGCACTCCTTTTGGGTGCTAAAGTACCCGTCGTCGCAAACAACGCTCCCCCGCGTTGTCCCTCTTGGCAAAGAGGGAGAGTTGTTTGTTTCCAGTGGTATTATTGTTCTATCTCCCTCCGCAACAGTGTTGCTCGCCCCTCTTACATAAGAGGGGCTGTGATTTGGCAGCAACTTGCGCAGGTGGTTGTCTATCATATACTCGGCTGCAAGGTGCAGGGTTATGTTGCCATTGTATGTTGCCTGCAATTGTACAAAGCGTGCCTTGAGTTTTTCGGGCGTGTTGGGGATGTCTTCCATAATGTGTGGGGTGAGCCACAATTCCTTTATTCCCAACTCTTCGTATGTGCCCAGTATATGCAGCGACTCTTCCATGGTTTCAACTCCATCATCCACTCCGGGGAGTATGTGGGAGTGGTGGTCGGCGGCACCCTGCAGGATGCCGCTTGCCGCGATTGTATGTTTTTTATTCCAAAACCACATAATGAACTTTCTTCGTTTTCACATTTAATCGCACTTTGTGCGCTTGTACCTCGGCTGCACTCGTTGTTTTTGGCTTTGATGATGCCGTCTTGTCGCGTCCCGCACGGTATCACCGACGGTGATACTGCGTGCGACTAACTGCTGCCGGCATCATCGAACCCTCGGTTAACCTCGGCTTTCAGTTTTCACTTCTTTTGGTGGTAGTGGTAGCCATAACCGTATCCGTAGCCATAGCTGTAGCTGTAACCATACTTGTAACTGTAACGGCTGCCTCCGCTGTGGGTACCGTTGAGCACAACGGCAACTCCTTTGAAGCGCTTCTCGTCATAGATGTTCTGTAACTCATCCAGCATCTCGCGGTTCAACAGGCCGGCACGGACAACGAACAAGGTTCTGTCGCTATATTTTTCAATAATCTGAGTATCTGCAACAATTTCAATTGGTGGGCAGTCAATCAGGATGTAGTCATATCGCTGACGCATGGCCTCAATGAGTTGCTCAAAGCGGTTGCTGTTGAGTAACTCTGTGGGGTTGGGTGGTGGTGTGCCCACTGTAATGATGTGCAGGTTCTCATATTTTGTATCGGTTGTTATGATTTCATCGACAATGGTTGTGCCACCCGACAGGTATTCACTAAGTCCTCCAGGTTTTCCTTGAACATATTCCGATGCCGATGCACGGCGCAAATCGCCGTCAATGACAAGAACCTTTGCGCCTTTGATGGCGAGCGCTGCACCAAGGTTCATGGTAAGGAATGTCTTGCCACTGCCAGGGTTGAACGATGTGGTGATGACTACGGTACTTGCACTCTCTTTATCGTTCATAAATTCAAAGTTCGTACGCATTACACGGAACGCCTCGTTAATGATGTTGCGGCAGCCACCCTTGACAACGAACTTTTTCTCCTCTTGTTTCTTTGCAAAAAGTTTTTTGACTTCTTTGTAGAGGGGTATTTCGCCAACAAACGGGATATTAAGGTCTTCGAGGTCGCGACGGCCACGCACTTTTTTGTTTGTGATTTCAAGGATGAAAATGATTGTAAGTGGCAGCATGATTCCAATGGTCAAAGCCAACATTATTATTGGCTTTTGCATTGGCTCTACAGGTTTGTTGCTGCCTCTGGGCGAAACCAACACGCGGTTGTTGGATGGTGAGAACTCCTTTGACAGCTCAGTCTCTTCGAGTTTCTGCAACAGGAACAGG
>JAFNWA010000301.1 GCA_017383665.1 Bacteroidaceae bacterium
ACAACAGCTGAGCCTGAAGAGTATTTGCTGTATAGTCATCAATTTGTGTACCGAGGAAGATGATTCTGTCCATCATCAAACGCGAGAAGACATCCATCTGTGTAACATTCAACTGTCTTTCCTCAAGAATATATGGATTCAAATACTGCGCCTGAGCCTTCATTACATCATCAAGCACCATGCTGTTCATGCCAAGGTGCTTGGTAGCATACTTTTTAAAATCATCTCTCTCCATAACAACCTGTTTTAAATTTGCAATTATTAAAAATAATCCGGCCTATCGGGCAGAGCCAATAGGCCGGATTATATACCCAATATTATATATTAAGCGTTTTCTGACACCTTTTTGTTGAAATCCTCAACAGAAACCTTCTCCTCGTTCAAGGTGATAGCCGCCTTGATTGACTGGATGAGTTTCACATCAACTGCACGGTTGATAAGTGCCTCGCGTGTCTTCTCCTGCTTGAGCATCTCCTTAGCATAGTTCTCAAGCAAATCCTCGGGAACATTCGCCATGCCATACTGTGCGAACTGGTCGCGTGTAGCACCCTTGGCAACATTGAGAACATCGTTGTCATCGATCTTGACCTCGAATTTCTTAGCGAGCTGCTCCTTAACCAAGTGCCAACGAAGCTCTGTAAGGCTCTTCTGGAACTCCTCCTCGCTTACAACCTCACCCTCGGCCTTGTTTGAATCCATGATGCGGCGGAGAATAGCCTCGTTGAACTCCAACTTACCAACCTTGTTCATGAGATACTCGCGTGCATCCATCAACAACTTGTAGTCACTCTCAACCTCAAAACGAGCCTCGAACTGCTCGGCAATCTTAGCGCGGAACTCCTCCTCGCTCTTAACAGCATCCTTGCCGAATGCCGCGTCGAACACATTCTGGTTAACCTCGCTTGCAACAAAGCGTGTAATCTCGCTTATTGTGAATGTAAACTCGCCATTGTGAGCAGCAACCTCACTCTTCTCTACCTTAAGAAGCGATGCAAGCTCAGCCTCGTTGCCGTCGAATGCAACAGAAGGGTTGAATGTAACAACATCGTTAACCTTTGAACCTGCGAAGAGAGCCTTCTGGTCATCGTTCTTCATATATGAAGGCATCATTACGGCCTCACGAACAACAACACCGTTCTCAACAGCCTCGGTCAATGTACCCTTGAGCATGTCGCCGTTCTCATATGCCTCAACCTGCTTGTATTCGCCACAACGCTGAGCATAAGCGTTCACCTGTCCCTGAATCATCTCTTCAGTAGGCTGGATCTTGTAGTATGCAAGCGCATCGTTCTTGTCAAGAACCGCGTCAAACTTTGGAGCAAGAGCAATCTCAAACTCGAAAGTAAACTCCTTATCCTCGACCATGTTGATGTTTGCCTGCTGCTCCTCGATTGGGAGTGGCTCGCCAAGCATATCAATCTTGTTCTCTCTGATATACTCGAATATCTTAGTTTGCAACAACTTATTAATCTCCTCGGCCTTTACAGCAGTGCCATACTGCTTCTTAATCAAGCCCATTGGAACCATACCTGGACGGAAACCTGGGATATTCGCCTTCTGGCGGAAATTTTTCAACTGCTTCTCAACCAAAGCCGAGTAATCGGCCTCCTGAATGTTTACCGAAAGGATTGCACTTGTTGCATCCTGATTTTTAAGTGTAAATTCCATTATATAAAAACTTTAATAATTTTCTTTTTACGGGGCCCTGCCATGCAATCCACTCAACATGGCATACAACACCCCTTAATTTAGAGCGCACAAAAATACAACAAGTTAAGCACAAAATCAAGCAAAAACCGATTTTGTTGACAACTTGAGCCCAACAAAAGAGAGCAGAATGCCATTGCGACAGTCTGTAGCACAAGAATACAGCCATTCCAAGAAACCGCTCACCGGTTCAATATGCTAAATACTTTCCCAGATATCTGACCAATCACAACGAGACTCCTCAACCCACGACTCTTCAGGATTCACAGTTCCTGAACCTATTGCAGATCCAGTCTCTTCTTGCGAACCGGATGTGGCAAGAAGAACACATGGCTTAAGCACAACATAGCCGGAGTATGGTTGCTCGTAGATTTTCCTCATCCTGTGATTATTTAATAAAAACCTTTTTCCCACCAATTATATAGACTCCTGAAGTAGGATTTATCACGCGTCTGCCACAAAGGTCGTAAATAACATTTTCTCTATGCTCTTCACACTCAATCTCCTCCACCTCGGTTGTCCCCAGATAGCGCAATGAGACA
>JAFNWA010000302.1 GCA_017383665.1 Bacteroidaceae bacterium
ACCAATGATGGCAAGACCACCTGCATCGCGTACCTCCTTACTCAATTTGATGTCGGTACCACGACCGGCCATGTTGGTGGCGATGGTTACTGTACCCGAGAGACCGGCCTTTGCAACAATGTCGGCCTCCTTCTGGTGCAACTTGGCATTCAATACATTGTGTGGTATCTTGCGTATTGTGAGCAAGCGGCTCAGCAATTCCGAAATTTCAACCGATGTTGTACCTACGAGAACCGGGCGCCCGGCCTTTACAAGTCTGTCAACCTCTTCAATTACAGCGTTATATTTTTCGCGTTTTGTCTTGTATATGCGGTCGTTCATGTCCTTGCGGGCAATAGGGCGGTTTGTCGGGATAACGACAACATCAAGTTTGTAGATGTCCCAAAACTCGCCTGCCTCGGTCTCTGCAGTACCTGTCATACCCGAGAGCTTGTGGTACATGCGGAAATAGTTCTGCAAGGTAATGGTTGCAAATGTCTGTGTCGCAGCCTCAACCTTTACGCGCTCTTTGGCCTCGATAGCCTGGTGCAGACCGTCTGAATAGCGGCGGCCCTCCATGATACGGCCGGTCTGTTCATCGACAATCTTTACCTGTCCGTCCTCTGAAACCACATACTCAACATCACGGTCGAACATTGTGTAGGCTTTCAACAGCTGGTGTATTGTGTGTATGCGCTCCGACTTGATTGAGTAGTTGGTGAGCATCTCTTCCTTCTTTGCAATCTTCTCCTCTTTTGTCAACTTCTCGTCGTTCTCGAGCTGAGATAGTTCAGTTGCGATGTCGGGCAGAATGAAGAAGTTCTGGTCTGTCTGGTTGCCGGTGATGAGCTCGATACCCTTATCTGTGAGGTCGGCAGTATTGCTCTTTTCGTCAATTACAAAGTAGAGTGGCTCTACAGCCTCGGGCATCCTTTTATTGTTCTGCTCCAGATAAATCTCTTCGGTCTTCAACATTCCGGTCTTTACGCCCGGCTCGCTGAGTAACTTTATAAGAGCCTTGTTCTTGGGAAGAGCCTTGTGACTGCGGAACAATGACAAATATCCGGCGTTTACCTCTTCCTTGTTGTCAGAGTATATCTTTGTTCTGGCCTCTGCGAGGAATTGTGTCGCTAGTTTCTTCTGTGCCTCTACAAGGCGCTCTACAAGCGGACGGTACTCCTCGAACATCTGGTCTGTATTGCGTGGAACCGGACCGGAGATGATGAGTGGGGTACGGGCATCGTCAATGAGCACAGAGTCAACCTCATCGACAATTGCATAGTTGTGCATG
This sequence comes from Bacteroidaceae bacterium, assembly GCA_017383665.1. Taxonomy (GTDB): domain Bacteria; phylum Bacteroidota; class Bacteroidia; order Bacteroidales; family Bacteroidaceae; genus HGM04593. The sequence goes on from JAFNWA010000302.1 coordinate 1,271, forward strand.
CGCTGTACAAGGTCACTTGGCTGTGTTGCCATATTGTCGCGCAGATAGTCGAAGCCAAACTCGTTGTTTGTACCGAAGGTGATGTCTGCAAGATATGCCCTGCGGCGTTCGTCTGAGTTGGGGCGGTGCTTGTCAATGCAGTCAACGCTCAAGCCGTGGAACATGTAGAGAGGTCCCATCCACTCCGAGTCGCGCTTTGCAAGGTAGTCGTTCACTGTTACCACATGGACACCGTTTCCTGTAAGTGCATTAAGGAATACCGGAAGAGTCGCTACAAGCGTCTTTCCCTCACCGGTTGCCATCTCGGCAATCTTGCCTTTGTGCAGTACAACGCCACCGAACAACTGTACATCGTAATGTACCATATTCCATACAGTGTCGTTGCCACCGGCCTGCCAATGGTTACGGTATATAGCCTTGTCGCCGTCAATGGTCACAAAGTCGAATTTTGCGGCAAGTGCGCGGTCAAAGTCATTTGCTGTAACCTCGACCTCTTCGTTCTCGGCAAAACGGCGTGCGCTGTCCTTTACGATGGCGAAAGCCTCGGGCAAAGCCTCGTCGAGCGCCTTGTCCAGTTTTTCCAGAATCTCCTTCTCCAATTTGTCAATCTGTGCAAAGATCGCTTCGCGTTTCTCGAGCTCTGTCTCTTCAATGATAGCCTTCAGTTCGGCAACCTTATTGCGTTCTTCAGTTACTGTGTTCTGTATTTTTGCTTTGAGTGTTGCCGATGCAGCACGCAACTCATCATTGCTCAAAGCCGAAATGGCCGGATACGCAGCCTTGATTTTCTCAACCCAAGGCTGTATCTCTCGCATGTCGCGCTTGG
>JAFNWA010000032.1 GCA_017383665.1 Bacteroidaceae bacterium
AAGAATATTATTTATATTTCTCTCATTGATTTTTGTGGCAACTTCGGTATCTGCTCAGCGTGCTCGTTTTGAATTGTCATTCAAATCATCTGTGCCTGCCGATGTCTCAACGGTGTATATTCAACCACTGGATGTAGCAGATGATATACCTTCTGTTCCCATGCGTTTGAAGGACGATGTTTATACCGGCAGCGTGCCTGTATCAACATCTGGTTTCTATGAGGTCGTAATGGTTATAAACGGTGGTCAGTGGCTCGCAACTGTCTATTCGCCAAAAAACAAAAAAGTGGAATTGGCTGTTGAATTTGATGGCCAGGCACTTGTCGAGAATTCGGGTGTTGACAATAGGGCATTGTCGGCATTGAATACGCTGATATTGTCAAATAGCAGAAAACTGTGGCTTGTAAACGGAATGTCAGACAAGGAGTTGATGTCGCTTATGAGAAGCCATGTGTCGGTGAAAGATTCGATAATAAAGACTTGTTGTCCGGCACCGGCTGTTGTTGACTATATGAATGCTTGGGCTTACACAGCATCGCAAAGTTTTTATACCTGTATCCCAAGGGCACAAAAACGAAAACTGAAGGATTTGTCATTCGTAAAAGAAGATGTCCTTTCTCCTTGCGATAGCATACTTGATAATGAAAATGCAGCCCTTCTGCCAGCTGCGGTGCAGCATGTGTTTGCGTCAATTGCTGATAAATCTCAACTTGGACTTGACGGAATGTTGAGTGCGCTCTATGATGGATATAAATGTGAGGCAGTACGCGTTAAGGTTGCCGACATGATAATGAGCCGTTTCCTTTCGCGCCACAGTTATGCTATGGATTTTGATGGTGGCCTTGAGTGTGTGAAAAGGGTTGTCGATGATTTTGATTTGTCGGACAAATACATTGATGAGTATCTGAAACATGAGGCTGTCCTGATTGGTGCTGATTTCCCGGAGTCTGTAGTCCTTGTTGACCTTGATGGTGAAGAGGTGGATTTCTCTACCTTCAAGGGAAAGTATGTCTATGTTGACCTTTGGGCATCATGGTGTGGCCCTTGTTGTAGGGAAGTACCTCATCTGCAGGCTCTTGAAAAAGAACTTGAGGGAAGTGGCGTCGTGTTTGTCTCTATTTCTACAGATACCGACCAGAATGCTTGGAAGTCAAAGGTTGCAGAACTGGGCATGCATGGCAATCAATTCTTTGACCGCGACAATGAACTGGGCAGTGTACTGAATGTGGGTGGAATTCCATTCTTCCTGATATACGATAAGAATGGGAAATTGCATACATACGGCGCAATGCGACCAAGTGCGGGCGAGCAACTTAAAGAATTCCTTCTCAATTTGAAGTGATTCATTTAGTTGAAATACAAATTGATACACGGATTTTTTTATAGTTTTGAGATAATTTGTTACTTTTGCCGTCTCAATTTGAGAAAGTTCTTGAAATCCTTTTTTCGACGAGAAGGCTTTAGTTATGCGTTTTTTCTGTTTTTTATCAAATAATTAAACATTTAGCTTATGAAGAAAAACTACTTTTATGCATTATTTGCAAGCTTGATGCTGTTTATGGCAATGCCTGCAAGTGCACAGGTCACAATGGTTGACCTTTACGGTAAATGGAAATTTACTGCAGATATTGAATGGGGGGCAACTGCTACTGAGGAGCAGAAAGCCCAGATCTCAAATGAATGTGATGTGATTATTGCTGCCGACGATATTACCGGTTGGTATGAGGCTAAAATCGTAGGTTTTGCTGGTTCTAAAAACCCACAGCTTGCGGATATGTTCCAGAGCCCATCAAGCGGCGTTTATGCAGCTAAGGTTGCTAACCCCAATCCAACTCAGGGTGCGCTGTTCAACGATATGCTTTTAGCAAATGCCAATGGTGACAACCCTTATGGTATTTTTGAAGGTGGCGAGTGGGTTGTTAAAAGTCTGGGCACATTCTACTATATCTTGAATGAAGATAAGACAGAAATGAAGGTTCAGAACGATTTCACAATTGTGACATTGACTTCACATGAAGATAAGAACCCTGTAGTTGTTGCTACACTCAGAAATGCCAAAATGACATTAGTAGAACCTGCAACTCCTATTGCTGTTTCTGATATTAGCGGTGACTACATCTTCAAGGCAGGCGCAAGCCAGTGGAGTACTATGGAGGGTTCGGCAATTCCAACAGAGTTTTCGGTTAACATTGTAAGCAAATCAGAGGACAACAAGGCTTATGATGCAACTATCGCTATTGAAGGTTACGACAATGTAACTCTTCCTGCGACATTTGATGGCTCAGTCTTGTCTTTGGCTTTCAATAACACCTATATTAAATCAGATTACGCAGATGTTGAGAACAGTATCCGTTTTGCTGATTATTATGCTCCTGAAGAAAAAGAGGGTGCTATTGAGTTTAAGGCTATTGAAAATGTATTCTCTCTTTCTAACGGTATTTGCCTTGCGTCAGATTCTATTGGTAAAAATATGGCTGGTGACGCAGACTCTACTTGGGTTGTTACTCGTCAGTACTATATGGACGGCTCTTTAAAGTTGCATGCCGATGCTCCAGCAATTGATTGGGCCGGTGTCTACACTGTAAAGACAACAGACGAAAACGGTCTTTATGTAGCTGAAGCGGCTGGCTTTGACTGGCCTACAGAGTTCCAGATTGAGGTTGAGTACAACGAGGGTTGGGATATGTATCTCGTGACAAAAGTATTTGGTTTGGATGTTGTGGCTCTGAATTATGGTGGTCTTGAATTTACACCATCCGAGGATGGCAAGAGCGTAGATATTTCTACCGGTAATCTCTATACTGTAAAGCCGGGTGAGGTTTATCTTGCACTCCGTGATATGAATATGGCAACAGATGCCATCGAGATGGTTGTTAATGAGGACGGTACAATGTCAGTAGCCGGCTTGAGCGTAGTTACAACTATCAGCGGCGTTGAGACTCCGACACTCAATGCATTCTATTCAAACCTCGCTGTTACAAAAGAGGCTGCAGAGCCCGAGGCTCCGGCTGAATTTGATTGGACCGGAACTTGGGAGGTAACCGTAGGTAACCAGACTTCATATGATGGCAAGACATATCCCGAGTCATTCTATATGACAATCGAGCACAACGAGGGCTGGGGCATGACTCTTATCACTCAGTTTATGAGCACAGATGTAGCGGGTGTCAACTACGGTGGTATCCTGTTGACTATTGCCGAGGATAACAAGAGCGCCGAGATGGAATTAGATGTAGTTGCCGGTGGTTCATACCCCGATTACCTTAAAATCTATGATATGAACGGCACTGCAGATTATCCTGTTGTCCTCACAGCAAACGAGGATGGAACAATTTCATTCGAGGACTTCTTCCTTGCAAACTACAACTGGGATACAACTGCCAAGACTCCGGCGGTGTTCTATGAGAATGTCACAGCGACAAAGTGTCCTACAAACATTGAGGAGGTGAAAGGTGAGAGCGCGAAGGTGAAAGGAATCTTTGATATGCAGGGCCGCAGGGTTAATGCAATTACCGCTCCCGGTCTCTACATTGTAGATGGCAAAAAGGTTTTGGTGAAGTAATAATAGCCCTTTATTATAGTTAAATATTTATTATATATTTATATTTAACATATTATATGGCGCTCCCTCTTTGTGGGGAGCGCCATTTTTTGTAACTTTGCACCCATTATTACCCGAAAATGAAAAACATATTTTGTATTTAGAAAAATATAGGAATGAAGATGAATAGATTACGATTAAATGGAAATATGACAAGCTTTTTGGCTTTCATTCTGTTTGTTGTTTTTTTGGTTGTTCCGCTGGGCGCATTTGCAAATAATGACAATAATAAGTCAGCCACCTCTAACGATTCAAAAGTCGTGTCAGGTGTGGTCGTAGATAAGAAGACCGGTGAATCCTTGATAGGTGTGAGCATTGCGATTTGGTCAGGTGGGCATCTGATCAAGGGAACATCGACTGATATGGATGGTAAATTCAATATTGTTTCTCCGGTAGATGATTTTGAATTGCGTATTTCATATATTGGTTATAGCGATGCTAAATTTTTGTCAAAGGATGGCGTATTGCGCAATCTGCGTGTTGAGTTGAGCGAGGAGAGTAATACACTGAACGAGGTGGTTGTCACGGGTTTTGTATCCAAAAACAAGGAAACATTTACCGGTTCGGCAACTGAAATTTCCGGTGTAGAGCTTCGCCAGGTATCCGGAACAAACCTCATCAGTGCAATATCGGCGCTTACACCGGGTATGGCGATGGTGCAGAATACCAGTCAGGGTTCAAACCCAAACCACACTCCGGAACTTGTCCTGCGTGGTATGAGTTCGTTCTCAAACAGTGGCCAGCAGGTAAACCAACCGACAATTATTCTTGATGGTACTGAAATTACTATGCAGGATTTATATGACCTTGATATAAACGAGATAGAGAATATTACTGTGCTCAAGGATGCATCGGCAACAGCGCTTTATGGTTCAAAGGCTGCCAATGGTGTCATCGTAATCACCCGTAAACCAATTCAGGAGAGCACTTTGCGTGTGCAGTATAACTTTACAGGTAATTTACAGCTTCCCGTGCTCAGCGATTATAATGTGTTGTCTGCTGCAGAAAAGCTTCAATATGAGCATCTTGCCGGTCTTTACGATGCAAAAGGACAGATAGATGCAACCACCGGCAAGCCATTGCAGTACGAATATGATGAACTCTACAACCAACGATATAAACTCATTGCTGCCGGGCAGAGCAGTGACTGGCTTTCACAACCGGCGCGTGTAGCATTTTCGCATGACCATTCGTTGCGTGTATATGGCGGTGCTTCAAATCTCCGTTACGAACTTACCGGTCGCTTTGGTGATACTCGCGGTGTGATGAAGGACGACTATCGTAAACGCACCGGCATAGGTTTCAAACTCGACTACTATGTTGGTAACCTTACAATCTCAAACCGCACTACATATCAGGAAGTGGCTGTTAAGGAGTCACCATATGGTTCTTTCTCACAATATGTACAGATGAATCCTTATGACAGGATGTACAATGACGACGGTACACCAAACATGAACCTCTCTTGGGATTTGAACAACCCATTGTACGAGGCTTCGCTCGGCAGTTTCTCTACAAGCGGGGAGCGTACATTGACCAATAGTACCGACCTGCGTTGGGATATAAACAAGATGTTTCTGCTCACAGGTCATTTCAATGTGACAAGTTCTGCCGGAAACAGCGATATCTTTACCTCGCCAAACTCATTGGTCTATAAAAATGTGACAGATCTCTCAAAGAAGGGTGAATACACAAAGGGAACCACCGATGCCATTAGCTACAACGGAAACATTGTGGGAACTTTCAACAAGTTCTTTAAGGATGAGTCACTTATTAGCCTCTCGGCCGGTTGGGAAATCAACCACTCCAAGAGCAGTGCCGAAACCCTGCAGGTGATAGGCTTCTTCAATGATGACATGTCATACATAGGCAATGCCGCAGGCTATCCTACTAACAGCAAGCCTTTCGGTTCACAGGCAGAGACTGCCGATGTGGGTTTCTTCACAACGGGCAACCTCTCGTTCCGCAACCGCTATTTTATTGATGCTACATGGCGCACAACCGGTTCTTCACAGTTCGGTGAGAATAACCGCTTCGGCCACTTCTGGTCAGGTGGTCTTGGATGGAATGTGATGAATGAACCGTTCATGAAGGCCGTAAAGAAGAAGTTCGATGTCTTCAAGGTGCGCGGTAGTGCCGGTTACACAGGTAAGGTAACATTCAGCCCCTTCCAGGCGATGACAATGTACCAGTACCTCAACGATTACGAGTACAAGAACGGTATTGGTGCAATCCCTGTGACAATTGGTAATGTCGATTTGACATGGGAGCGTACATTTACATACAATGTGGGATTGGATTTGAGTATGTTTGACCGTCGCCTGAACTTCACAGTCGATGCCTATATACGCAATACCGAGGATTTGTTGCTCGACAAGGCAAAGGCTCCATCAACAGGTGTAACAAGTGCTACATCCAACCTTGGCGAGCTCCAAAACAAGGGTATCGAGTATCAGCTCGACGGTTACATCTTCCGCACCAACGACTTCTACTGGCGTCTTGCAACAAGCGGTTATATGAACCGTAACAAGATTACCAAGATTGACAAGGCACTCGAGGAAATAAACAAGGAGAATCAGGAAAATGCCGACCTCTATCTCACTCCACTGCCGCAGTATGCCGAGGGTGAGAGTGTGACAGCGCTCAAACTGGTTCGTTCGGCTGGTATCGATCCTGCTACAGGTAAGGAGATATATATCAAGCGCAACGGTGAATATACATTTAAATATGACCCGGCTGATAAAGTGCTGATAGGTGATACAGAGCCTGCCTTCTCTGGTACATTCAGTACAAATCTCTTCTGGAAGGGATTCAGCGTCTATGCGCTACTCAACTTCCGTACCGGTGCCTGGGTATATAACACTACACGCGCAACAAAGGTTGAGGGTGCCGACCCTATGCGCAATGCCGACCAGCGTGTCTTTGATGATCGTTGGAAGCAACCGGGTGACCACGCTTTGTACAAGGATATTGCCGACACATCGCGCCCCGAACAGACCGACCGTTTTGCCGAGAAGGAGCACACCCTTTCGCTCGGTTCGCTCAATATAAGTTATGAGTTCAGCGATAAATTCTGCAAGCGTATCAAACTGCGTAATATGCGTCTAGGTGTGAACTTCACCGATATCCTGCGCCTCTCAACCGTGAAGATTGAGCGTGGTACAGACTACCTCTACAGCCAGGGATTCGAGTTCTATCTTAATGTAACACTATAAACAATGTGCCGATTATGAAGAAGATTATATATATATTGATGTCTGTGGTACTGCTCACGACAACATCGTGCGAGGGATTCCTTAACATCACCCCAGACGGACAGGCAAAACGCGACGAACTTTTGAGTACACGACAGGGTATCGAAGATGCTCTTTATGGTGTCTATTCCCAGATGCGTTCCCAGTCGCTCTATGGCCAGGAACTCTATTTCTCTACGCTTGAGATTCTATCGCAGACAATGTGGTGCAACGGTAGTACCGGTGTGACTGCGATGAGTGAATATGACTGGGCGCACTCATCGGTGAAAGGTGTTTTCGATGGCGCATGGACTGCAATGTACAAGAATCTCTCCAATGTGAATAGCGTTCTCAATGCTCCGTTGGTGAAGGAGGCTACAGCCTATCCGTTTACCGTTTATCGTGGCGAGGCTCTGGGTTTGCGTGCATTCATGCATTTTGACCTTGTGCGTCTCTTTGCCGAGCAATATACTTTGAACCCTGCAGCCGATGGTATTCCGTATGCCACAGAGTTCTCTTTGAATACGCCCGATTTCGAGAGCCTGGCAAAGAATTATGAACATATACTTGCTGACCTGCACGAGGCAGAGCTTCTGCTTGCCGATGAGGACAGTCACGAGGGTGACGGTAACTACATGCTTGACCGCCAGATACACTTCAACCTGCGTGCAGTGCAGGCAACACTTGCGCGCGTATATCTTACAATGGGAAACAAGGAGAGTGCCGCGCACTATGCACTCCAGGTTATAAACGACGGCAAATATACACTAAAAGAGAAAACCGAGGTGGTCAATGACCTTGCCGGCGTGCTTTCAAAGAAAGAGACAATCTTCGGTATCTATCATGCAGGCTTCTATGCAAATGTAAATGCCAAACTGCAGCAGATGACATCATATTTCTCGCTCGACCTGCGCGGCGATTTCATGTCACTTTATGAAAAGGATGCTGCCGGTAGCGATTACCGCACCATGGCCTACTTCTCCGAGTCGGGAACAGGTAGCGGCACAAAATACCGTCTTTCAAAGTTTACCGACATATATGAGTTGAACAACAATGCAGCCAATCGCCCGGCCGACCTCATCCTGGGAATAAACATGATACGCATCCCCGAGATGTACTACATAGCAGCCGAAGCGCTGCTCGATAGTGACTATGACCGCGCACTGGAACTCTACAATGCCGTTCGCATGCATCGTGGCCTTGAACAGCTCACCGATAAGCCGCTCACCGTAGAACTTATAAATGACGAGCGTTACAAGGAGATGATAGGCGAGGGACAGACCTATTTCAACATGAAGCGTCAGAACCTCCCCATCCTTTCACACGATGGCAAGACAACCTATCAGCCATCGTCAGGAATATATGAGATTCCAATTCCCGATGCCGAGAAAGAGAACCGCAATTGAATAAGGCAAAACTGCAGGTAAACGAAAGCAGTTTCAAGTGCACGAAGTGTTATTAAAGGTAAAAACCATAACTAAAAACAGAATGAAAATAAAAAATATTATAAATCGTACAATGTTGGCGGCGCTGTTGCTACTTGCAACAATCTTCGTCTCATGCGATGACAACTACATGAAATTTGACCTCTCAAATTCCGGTATCTACTTTACCAAGGACACGCTCAACTACTCGTTCGGCGTAACCCACACTGATACCCTGACCTACACCTATAAAATCCCAGTGCAGGTTATGGGTACTGTGAGCAGTGAAAAACGTCCCATCGGCTATTGCATCGACAGTGATTCGACATTTGCCGAGGAGGGTGTTCACTTTACCATAGGCGAGGCTTGTGTGTTGCCCGATTCCATAATGGGATACATCCCCGTCACCATCTACCGCAACAAGCTCGAGGGGACATACGCTACAGGCTACACGCAATATAAGCTCTGTATAAGGCTGGCACAGAACGACTATTTTACCCCGACACTCGATTCCCTGCACCAGGTGCGCGTGTTCCGTTTCGACAACTCTGTGAGTCAGCCCGAATGGTACAATGCCCACGGCGAGAAGGTGTGGCAGACGAAATATCTTGGTGTGTGGCATCCTCTCAAGTTCATAAAGATGGTGGAGTTTTTCCACGCAGTCAAGGATATCCAGCCCGAGACCTACAAAGCCATGGTAAAACTCTATGGCGAGAACCTCGAGCACATTGAGTTCGGCGACCCTTATCAGTACCGCACTGTGTTCATAAAGTACATATACACCCGTATGTACAACTATTTCAATGACAACAGGGATTACATTCTGTCGGAGTTCCCCGATTTCCCGTTCGACTTTCCTGACCCAAAGAATATATAATGATTTAACAGATAATTTGTTATGAGATTTTTCAAATGGCTTTTGCCGCTGTTGGCTCTACCGTTGTTTGTAGCCTGTTTCGAGGACAAGTCGACACCGGCCGACAAACCGCTCTCCAATATTACAATAGAGCAGGGAATAGACTCTGTCTATAATATATACAAGTTCGATACCCTTGTTATCAAGCCTGTAATCTCGCAAGAGAATGTTGACAAGCCTCTCTCATATACCTGGGAGATTGACCTTGAACCCTATTCGCACGACGAGATTTTTGAGTTCGTGGGCAATGATTTGGGCAAGTTCAACTGCCGTCTCATTGTTGAGAACGAGGATGGCAAGGCTTTCTTCCCCTTTGTGCTCTATGTGAACTCCGACTATGAGTATGGTATAACAGTGCTCAGCCGTGACAATGACGGCAACTCAATGCTCTCGTTCATGCAGGAGCCAATGACCGAGGATGCCGTTGCACAGTTCACGGCATACGACTGCTTTGCACGCAATAATCCCGATGAGGCTTTTGCTGCCGGTGCCGTTGATGTTGTGCAGAGCGGTGGCCGTCTCATCATTGCATGTCAGGGTGGCGGTGAGAGGAACGACGAGCCCACCATCTATTACCTCAACGAAAAGACAATGGTTATAGAGAATATGTTTACAGTGCCCGAGTATGACGATTTCAAACCCACAATACTTGGCGTACCATCGGTGAGCCCCATCGGTTCTGTCTATCCCATCGTTTGCGAGAACGGCAAGGTCTATGACTTCTCTGTTACCGAAGGTGTGGTCTCAGAGCCTTTG
>JAFNWA010000303.1 GCA_017383665.1 Bacteroidaceae bacterium
GCATCGGTGATGGTTGGTTGCCAATGGTAAATGAGGCAAAGACACGCTTGCAGCGCGGTAAGGAGATTGCCGAGCAGATCAATATCCATGGTGACGACGGTGTACCCGTTGACTACCATGTTACATTCTGGAAGTCTGAGCTCATTGACTTTGTTGTGCTTCAGCAGGATGCATTTGACGAGATTGATGCCGTTACTCCGCTTGAGCGCCAGCAGGAACTTCTGCGTATTGTAACCGACATTTGCCGTGCCGAGTATGATTTCGACAACTTCCAGCAGGTAACTGATTTCTTCAAGAAAATCATCAACATCTGCAAGCAGATGAACTACTCAGAGTTCAAGAGCGACAAGTATAGCTCATACTATGCCGAGCTCATGCAGCTCCTTGAAACAAAGCAGGCTTAACCATTAACAGATAGAATTATGGCTACAGAAGCATTTAAAAAGATATATACAAAAATCAATTCGATAACCAAGGCAACCTGTTCGCTCAATGCAACAGGTGTCGGTTACGATGAACTTGCCACCGTTAATGGCAAACTTGCTCAGGTGGTGAAGATTATGGGCGATGAAGTAACACTCCAGGTGTTCGAGGGTACCGGCGGTATTCCAACCGATGCCGAGGTCGTTTTCATGGGAAAGGCTCCATCACTCAAGGTTAGCGAGGAACTTACAGGCCGTTTTTTCAATGCATACGGTGATCCCATTGATGGCGGTCCTGCCGTTGAGGGCAAGGAGGTTGAGATTGGCGGTCCTTCGGTTAATCCGGTGCGCCGCAAGCAACCATCTGAGCTCATTGCTACAGGTATCGCAGGTATCGACCTTAACAATACCCTTGTGACAGGTCAGAAGATTCCGTTTTTTGCCGACCCTGACCAGCCCTACAACCAGGTGATGGCGAATGTGGCGATGCGTGCCGAGACCGACAAGATTATACTTGGCGGTATGGGTATGACAAACGACGACTACCTCTACTTCAAGAACCTCTTTACCAACGCAGGTGCTCTCGACCGTATCATTTCGTTCATGAACACAACCGAGGACCCTGCCGTTGAGCGTCTGCTCATCCCCGATATGGCGTTGACAGCAGCCGAGTACTTCGCGGTTGAGAAGAATCAGAAGGTTTTGGTTCTGCTCACTGACATGACAATGTATGCCGATGCGCTCTCAATCGTGTCGAACCGTATGGATCAGATTCCTTCAAAGGACTCTATGCCGGGTTCGCTCTATTCCGATTTGGCGAAGATTTACGAGAAGGCAGTGCAGTTCCCCGCTGGCGGTTCAATCACCATCATTGCGGTGACAACCCTCTCGGGTGGCGACATCACACACGCAGTTCCCGATAACACCGGTTACATCACCGAGGGACAGTTGTTCCTCCGTCGCGACAGCGATATCGGTAAGGTCGTGGTTGACCCATTCCGTTCACTCTCTCGTCTGAAGCAGCTTGTTGCCGGAAAGAAGACCCGCAAGGATCATCCACAGGTGATGAATGCTGCCGTGCGTCTTTATGCCGATGCTGCGAATGCAAAGACAAAGATGGAGAACGGTTTCGACCTTACCGACTACGACAAACGAACACTCTCGTTTGCCAAGGAGTATTCCGATAAGCTTTTGGCAATCGATGTCAACCTCAATACAACAGAGATGCTCGATGTGACATGGGGTCTGTTCTCACGCTACTTCAAGCCCGAGGAGGTTAACATCCGTCAGGAATTTGTGGATACATATTGGAAAAAATAAGATAATGATATAGATGCGGTAAATGTCATTCCGACAGAGCGTA
>JAFNWA010000304.1 GCA_017383665.1 Bacteroidaceae bacterium
GCCGGGTCACCGAATCCTGTAAGCCATGTCTCGGCAGCCTCTTTGCCAACACCATCAGCAATCTTTACGGGCTCGGTCCACGATGTGCCGTCCCACTCTTCGCCGGCTTTTGTGCTGTGGCGCATCATAAGGTCAACCTCGCCAAAACCAATATCGTTGCCGCATGGGCGGTAGTCGTTGATGGCGAAAACATAGCCGTTGGCGGTTGTAGTGATGGCCGGAATGCGGTAGGGTACTCCATTTTCATCGGGTGAGTAGTAGAGGTACTGGTAACGGTTCTCCTTGTCGGTTGTGATGTTGACAGCCACTTGCAAGCCCTTTTCTGGCAGTGGTTGCTCTGATAGTTCATCTTCTCCGTTTACATCCATTTTCCAGCCGTGGTATGTCTTCTTGCACGAGATACCGACTTTGGCATCTTTGGGCAGGTAGCACACTGTGTTTTGGGGGATATTGTTGCGGTCAACGATAATTGCTCCTTGCTGTCCGTCAATTGATATGGCAATCTCTCCAACCTTGTAATTGGTCTCGAGCGCTCCTTCGCAGTTCATGTCGTATTCAATTTCAAGTGCGCGGCTCATGTCGAGTGGCTTGAAATTCCAATGGCCGCCATTATCGCTGCTTGAATAGAGCTTTATGTTCTTGCCGGCACCACCGAACATGTTGAAACTCTCTCCCGGGGCGTCCTTGGGCGAAATTGCATAGCTGCCATCCTCCTGCGCGGTGATTGTAAGCAGTGTAGCCTCCATTGCGCTTGTCATTATTGCTGCTGCACCGCTTGTGTTGCCCTCAAGTTTCAGTGCATACTTCTTGCCAAGTGCATGGTTGTACATCTTGAACCCGTCGGCATTGCCCACCAGGTACCATATCTCGTCGGCGGTATATGCCGCCTTGCAGCTCTTTGCATCTTCGCCTGCCTCGCCTGCCTTTATGGCAAAAGCCTTGTCGCGGTTGTTGGTAATGTGCACAGGGGTACCGTTCTTGAATGTCTTTGAGAAGATTTCCTGCGCATTGGCAGGTGATATGCCTGCAATAATGAGCAGTGCATATAATAAAATTGCTCTCTTCATATAATGGTTGTTTTTATTTGCATCTATTTGCAAAATAAATAAAAAAATAACACAAAATCAACTTGTCTTGCTGTGACTAAGGCAAAAAAGGTTTTATACATCTTTTTCATTCCATTGGTCTTGCTTTTGCACGCTCTTTGTGTTATCTTCGCAATGTAAATATATTTTTAAAGAAATTTAAACTACTTCTTATATGGCACAGATAGTTTCTCCATCGCTGTTGTCGGCGAATTTCGGCAACCTGCAAGAGGATTTGAAGATGATTAACAGCAGCACTTGCGAGTGGCTGCACATTGATATTATGGACGGAGTGTTCGTTCCAAATCTGTCCTTCGGCCCTCCTGTGCTCAAGTATGTTGCCGAGTTGTGCGAGAAACCGCTTGATGTACATTTGATGGTGGTTGAGCCGATGAACTATCTGCCGGCGGTAAAGGATTTGGGTGCGAAGATAATGAATATCCACTATGAGGCATGCACTCACCTGCACCGTGCTGTTACACAGATAAAGGATGCCGGTATGATGGCTGGTGTTACCCTTAACCCATCTACACCTGTTCACTTGCTCAAGGATATAATTCATGAATTGGATCTTGTGCTGCTCATGAGCGTGAATCCTGGTTTCGGTGGTCAGAAGTTTATCCCTCACACAGTGAACAAGGTGCGCGAACTGCGCGAACTTATTGATTCTACCGGTTCAAAGGCTCTCATTGAGGTCGATGGTGGCGTGAATGTGGAGACCGGCAAGCTGCTTGCGGCTGCTGGCTCTGATGCCCTTGTTGCCGGAAATGCCGTGTTCAAGGATGCAGACCCTCACGGTGTCATTTCTGCATTGCGTGCTCTCTGATGATCGGTTGTGGCAGGCAATCAGTTTTTCAAAGGTAATCCGTTGTTGAAATTGGCCATACCGATGATGCTCGGTGTGGCTGTTTCGTGGTATGTGGGATTCTCCATGCCGCAACTGCTGTCGTTGGCAGCTGTTGCGCTTTTTGTGTTGCTGTTTGGTATGTGGCGCAGTGCTCCCAAATGGCTGTATGGCATTGGTACACTTTTGTTTATGTTTGCCGCAGGTGCTTTCGTGGAGAGCAAACAACGAGAGGAGATGAGACCGCAGTGGGCAAGTGACAAACATATATACGAGGCTCAACTATTGGAAACTCCCGACCACCGCGGAACTACAACCAAGGTGCTTGCCAGTGTGGTAGCTGCTGATTCTGTTTTGCCTGATGGTGCGCGAAAGAGTGGTGAGGCGTATCTCTATTTTACCCGCTCTGTCGATGCTGATGCTCTTGCCGTGGGTGATGTGGTCTGTTTTGATGGTGAGATTATCCCACCAAGCAATGCCGGTAATCCTGCGGAATTTGATAATGAGGGATATTGTTATGTTAAGGGGATAACAGGTTCTGCTTTCCTGCGCGACGAAGGCTGGACGCGTGTCAACGGCCGTAAAACAATATCAATGCGTGCACTTGAGTTGCGTAGCCGGGTGGTGGAGCTATACAGCCGTTGTGGATTCAAGGACGAAAACCTTGCGTTGTTGTCGGCTTTGACGGTGGGAGAAAAACGGGACTTTCCGCGTGAACTAAAAGAGAACTATGCGGTTGCCGGTGCAAGTCATGTTCTGGCATTGTCTGGACTTCATTTGGGTATTTTTTATCTGATTCTTGTAACATTGTTGCCGTTATGTGGTGGCAAACACATGTTTGTGATGTTGCGAGAGGTTGTGATTGTTGCCTTACTTTGGGTATTTGCCGCCATTGCAGGCTTCACACCGTCGGTGGTGCGTTCGGCAACTCTTTTTACGCTAATGTCTATTGGCCGTTGTCTGCAGCAGGAGAGTTCTCCGGTCAGTTCTCTCTCATTTGCTGCCATTGTGATGTTGCTCTTCTCACCCCATGTGCTTTTTGATGTCAGCTTCCAGTTGTCGTTTGCGGCAGTGTTCTCCATCCTCTTGCTTGCCCCTCACATGCAACGCCTTTTAAGAGTTGATGAACATGGGGCTGTTTATGGATATGTGGCCAATCTGCTGATACTTTCTGTCGCTGCACAAGTTGGTACTTTGCCGTTTGTGTGGTATCATTTTGGAGAGTTGCCCCTCTATTCGCTACTGACGAACCTACTTGTTGTGCCTTTGGCATTTGTCGTGATTCTGTTGGCATTGATGATGCTCGTGACATCGTTCTGGCAACCAATGCAACAACTTGTGGCAAGCGCATTGGCTTTTATTGTTGATGCCATGAATGGTATAATAGAGTCTGTCGCATCACTGCCTGGCGCTTCATGGGTATTGCCTCCAATTGGGTTGTTCGGGGCTGTTGGCGTGGCTGTGCTGCTTGTGCTCTTTTGTTATTCCCTTGTAAACCGTAGATGGTGGTTGAGTGGTTTGGTGGCAGGGTGCTCGCTTGTGCTTTGTGTTGTCAATCTGCAAACTGACGGTGACACAAGTGACCAAAGCGGTATAATAGTTTACAATAACAACAAGAATCCGTTGCTGCATATTGTTGGTGATGATGGCGATAATTGGCTTGTTTCTACTGTTCCGCAACTGGATGCCGAGTATGAATATTCTTCGTCACCCTACATAAAGCGCGAGGGGTTGGATGAACCTGTATGGGTTGACAGTTGTTTCTCCTCTTCTTGCTTTGAACATGATGAGGGGCTTGTGACCTACGGTGGGTTGAAAGTGCGTATGGTTGCCGATGATCTGTGGCGCGAGAATCTCTATTCAGTTCCGACTGATGTCGTAATATTGTGCCGTGGCTTTCTTGGTAAGATACAGGAACTTGTTGAAGCTTATCCGCCCGGCTGTATTCTGCTTGATGCTTCGCTTTACAAGCATAGCCGTGAGAGGATTCTGCGTGAATGTGCAGCGCTTGGTGTTGATGCAGTAGATATATCAAAAACCGGTGCCGTGAAAATAGTTCCACAGGGCGATGGGTTTGAAATAATTCCTCTTCGCGGAAAATAATTGGGGTGGAATGAGGGATTTTTGCTTTCTATGTAATATCTTCGTATTTGAAAAATATGGAAAATATGCTTGAAAATATAATATCACAAAAGAGCCTTGACTCCATAAAGGAAATAGTTGGAAGATGTAAAAACTTTGTGGTGACCGCGCATAAGAACCCTGACGGTGATGCAATGGGCTCGACTTTGGCGTTGTGCCACTATCTGCGAAGTATTGGTAAAGAGGCGAATGTAGTTCTGCCCAATGCTTTTCCTGCTTTTCTTTCGTGGTTGCCTTTGGCCGATGAGGTGTTGGTCTATGACACCGATAAGGAGCGTTGCGATAATGCCATTGCGGCTGCCGATACTATTTTTTGTCTTGATTTCAATGCGCTGTCGCGTACCGGTGATATGGCTCAGAGCATGGTTGGTTCGCCTGCTACAAGGGTGCTCATTGATCATCATCCCCAGCCTTCGGATGAGTTTGATGTGCTTGTCTCGCATCCCGAGGCTTGTTCAACATGTGAATTGGTGTTCAGGGTGATAACAGCTTTGAGTGGAACAGTGGCTCTGAACTTTGAAATGGCACAGTGTATATATACAGGTATGATGACGGACACAGGTGCGTTTGCCTATGCATCTACCCGCAAGGATGTCTATCTAATTATAGCAGAGCTTCTTGATAAGGGTATTGACAAGGATTGGATATACCGCAAGGTGTTCTACAATTTCTCTGTTACAAGGATGAGGCTATGGGGCTTTGCCATGTATGACAAACTGAAGGTTTATAACAAATATAACGCTGCGCTCATAACGCTTTCGCACAGCGAACTCATGCGCTTCTATGCTTCAAAGGGCGATACCGAGGGGTTGGTAAACCAACCTTTACAGGTCAAAGGGGTGCGTTTCTCATGCTTCTTGCGCGAGGAGCAACCAGGCAAGATAAATGTGTCGTTGCGCAGTGTCGATGATTTCCCATGCAATGCTGTGGCTGCAGAGTTCTTCAATGGCGGTGGTCACAAGAATGCTTCGGGCGGTGAACTCTATGGTACCATGGAGATGGCGGTAGAGCGTTTCAAAAAGGCATTGCAAAAGTATAAAGTGGAACTTACTGAATAAATTCCGGCTTTTTTTATGATTATTTCATAATTTTCTACGGCTTTTTTTGCTATAGTTTTTGTATCTTCGCAATAAGTTGTATTTTTGAA
>JAFNWA010000305.1 GCA_017383665.1 Bacteroidaceae bacterium
ATATTCTTGAATACAATGTTGAAAGCCGGGATGTTGAATACTATGATTGTGTATAAACTAAGAATGGTGCAGGCCTTCTTTATGCTGTGGGGAGTCTCCTTAAACATCTTCCACTTGCTTTTAAGGTATTGCATGCTGCACTTCTCTTTTAGGTCAGCGGTTTCAATCTTCTCTTTTATTGAATTGAATTTGCTTTTGAAAAAATCCCAATTCATCGTTTTATTACAGTTTTATAGAATGTGAATACTAATAATGATAGCAAAGCCAACAGCGCAGTGTTGAACAGCACTGTGAGCGGTATATTTACACTGCATAAATCACTCTTTACTGGGCTTGTGGCCTTGCTTGCGTCATAACGCGCAAAAGGATTTGAGAATATAACCTCTCCTGTTGGGAAATATACAGTGAAGCGTGCGTATGGGTCTTCGCTCTTCATGACATATTCGGCATAGTTACACTCTTTGGCCAATAACAGGGTGGCGTGTCCTTGACCGATAACCTTTATACTGTCGGCAACATGTGAGAGCCCGATAAATATTGTATCTCCGTTTAGTCCAATCTCCTTTATATATGGCATATTGTGGTTCTTTTCTCTCTTTATTTCCCAATTGCCATTGCCATAGTCGGGAACCTTCATGGAGTAATAACAACCTTCGAGCAACACCTTTTTGATGTCATCATATCTTGCCGTGGGTGAACAGATGAAACTGCATCGCTTTGCAACTCTGTGTGTGTCATCGGGGTTATGCAGGTCGTCACCGGCAAGTGCAAAGCTGTATCGTCCGGCACTGAGAGCCCAATCCCAGTATTCACATTCGGTGCTCTTTTCACAGTCAATCTCAATAATGTCGTAACCGCAGACCTTTTCCATAACCTCCTTTGTTACAGAGAATGTATGTAGAGGGTGGTTGAACTGTATAATGTCGCTCTCTTCGTCGAGCTTGTCCAGCTGAAACTGCATTTGCGATGGCAACACAGGCAACAAGTGGCCGAAATGGTTTGTCTCTTTGCTGCCAAAGGTGAGTTTGTGGAACTTGAGCAGGTTATAGCCATGTTCATAGACATTTACTTGCAGTTCCTCACTAAACGGGTGCTTGGTAAGTTCATTATGGTTTGAGAATGTGACAATGTCATATCCAAGTCTTTCATATACCTTGTACACATCCTCTGGCCAATACTTGCACTCGTTGAAGATTCCTTCAACCCTTGTGTGTGTGTGGAAGTTTGCTTTCTTCCAGCAGTGTGTGGTGTCAATATTCCTGTAGGGGTTGAAAATATCGGGGCCTTTGAATGGCTCAGGTTCAGCGAAGTCATATATATAGCTTCCACTTGTAGCCACTACTGCCATCAACGCAACAAGCAATATTGCGTACAATGATTTAAGGCATATGTGGAGTATCTTTTTGCAGTTTTTCATAATAACCAGGATGATTGAGCCTCTTATCATTTCTTTTCAAAGAAACTGAAATTCACACTGCCATACGATACATGTCTGAAAAAACATGGGTGCTGGCTGAAGTCATTGTCCTTGCCGTGTTCAAAGATGAGTATGCCCCCGGCTTTTAACAGGTTGCCTTCCAACACCAGGTCCGGGATGCTCTTGAGCTCCTTCAAGGCATATGGCGGGTCGGCGAAAACAAGGTCGTAGGTTGCAGGGCAACGGCGTATATAACGGAATACATCATCGCGCACAATGCTCCACGCTGTGTCATTGAGCGTGGCAGATGTTCTTTTGAGGTGGGAAACATGCATGGCATCCAACTCTACAGATGTGACAGCCTTGCAACCGCGTGAAAGGAATTCAAGGCTGATGCTTCCTGTGCCTGCAAAGAAATCCAGCACGGTCTTGTCTTCAAACTCGACAATGTTTGTTAGTATGTTGAAAAGGTTTTCCTTTGCAAAATCGGTTGTCGGGCGTGCCTTGAAATTACGGGGTACATCGAAATGACGCCCTTTGTATTTTCCACTTATTATTCGCATAGTATCAATGCCTGTAAATCGAATGGAATACCTTCCATCTTGTTTAACAATGTTGACGGGAATAGTTGGTTCGCATTAAGGCGCTTGCACCTTTTTATAAAGCGGCTTATAGTCATGATGTTTGCCTCGACACTTGAATCTCCGCACAGATAGAGAACATTCTCCTCCTGTGACAATCCTTGCTCTTTCCAAATATTCAACAGGTAGTAAATGTTATCCTGCCCGCTATCACTTTTGAGAGCGTTTGCAAGTTGCACCTTTCCATCCTGCATTGATATGTACATGGCTATGTCGCCTTGGAAAAATGCCAGCATGTAACGGTTCTCCTCAACGGGCTTGCTTGTCATTAGTCCCAACAAAATGCTGAGTGATGAGTAATAGGTTACATCACCAAGTTTCTGTATCTGTTCGTACAGAGCCTTTTCTACAGGAAATAGAACTGTAAGCCCTTGGGCATTGAGTCTGTTGGCTACAATCTCAATACGGGTATCATTCTTGGGAAAACAGTGGCGGTAGAATGTCTTGTAGCACTGTTTGTCATCATAGTCAACCGGTATTGTCGTGAACTCGTTTGTCTCAATGATGACTTTTACATCATATTTTTCGGTGTCTGAAACAAAAGGACACAGCTCTATCCCTTTCTGCAGGTTTGTTGTGAGGGTTAGATTCTTTTCGGGTTTATACATGAAGTATTTCAACGAGCCCGGGATTGATGGGGTATAGCTGCAAAAACAAAATCCATCCGTACTGATACGAATGGATAATGTTTTATTTTCAATGTTATCCTTTATCATCTGTTAGGCCAGTTACCGGCATTGTTGTTGTTCTTGGTGATGTCTCCCACCTTGCGGCAAGGAATTCTTCTTTTGAGGATTGCATCGTTTGCATCTCTCAAAGGATTACCTTTGGTGTCAACTCTCTCCACCTCTCTGAACTCAGTGCCATTGGTGATGACATTCAAGAGATAGTTGTTCAACTCTTGTTCGTTCAAGCCCTTCAGGTAGTCAACGAAGTCTGCACGAGCCTCAAATACCTGTATATAACCACCAGCCTTGCGGTTTGCCTGTGCGTTGGTCTGGATACTGTCGGCCTGCATGAAGAACTCTATGGGGTTACCGTTCTCGTCTTTGCTGAAAGGAATGTATCTCAACTGCTGGATGTCGTAGCTTGAGTTGTGGAACAATGTGTCCACATATGCAAGGCGTGTTGTGTCACGACGGAATGTCTCCGCAATCTTAGTGTCATCTACAATAGCCTCCTTAACCTCTACGACCTTGCCGTTCTCAAGTGTCTCATTCTTGACAACCCAAGTTGTGTCACGACGATAGAGTGCATCGAGTTTTTCAATTCTCTTTGCATTCTTCTTGAGGTTTTTCTTGTTAGTATCCTTTATGATGTTCAGCACAATCTGGTCAGCCTCATCTTCTGAGAATGACATTTCATCCGCATTCTTCGGTTTTGTATCCTCTACCTTGAATTTGCGAACCTCTACCAACTGATCGTCATTCAGGATGTATGTCTTCTTGACAACATTCATACTGTCATCAAGGAAAGCTATCAACTCGTCGAAGTTTGCAGCGTATCTGCCGTTCTGGGCACGGAATTCAACCTGAGCAGTTCTAATGTCGATAAGGCGATCAATAACCACATTGTCGCGTTCAAGCCTGTCTTGGTCGAAGTTGAGTGGCGAGGTTACGCTATTGAAGTTTGCATAAACAAGCGCGATAACAATACCAAGCAAAGCTACATTTAATACTTTTTTCATTGTTATATCTTTTTATTTAATTATTTTCGTGTCACAAAAATAAGATAAAAAAACGAATATACCTTTTTTATATACTTTTTTTTACCAATAAAAGTGATAAATAAATATTTAACCTCGCAAATTAAATTAAATTTTCCATTCAATCCAACAGTTGAGCAGGAAAAAACGATGGAGGAGCTGTCAGATTTCATCCTCTCCGGTGACGACCGTAAAGCATTCTTGCTGTGCGGATATGCCGGAACCGGTAAGACTTCGCTCATTTCGGCACTCGTGCGGACAATGGAACAACTTGAACGGAAAACTGTACTGCTTGCTCCAACCGGGCGTGCGGCAAAAGTCTTTTCATCCTACTCCGGTCAAAGTGCGCACACTATCCATAAATGTATCTAC
>JAFNWA010000306.1 GCA_017383665.1 Bacteroidaceae bacterium
GGTGCAAGATAGCCCAGTATAAACATTGGCAAAGAGCCAATGAGGAAAATATACCTAATCTTGTTACTCTTCCAACTCAGATTCTTGAACTTCATGGAGAACATTGAAATCTCCGATATGAGGAAATATGAGAAAAGGATAATCAATGCAATGAGCAACAACCAGCCATTCTTCATTTCAAGCAACCACTTACCACCGCCAACAATCAACGATGACCAGAAAAGAGCATTGGCAGGAGTTGGCAAGCCAATGAATGATGTTGTCTGACGCTTGTCAATATTGAATTTAGCCAGGCGACAAGCCGAAAAGACCGCAATCAAGAATGCAAAATATGGTAAAACTTTTGCAAATTCTCCAAGGAAAGTCGGGTATTCCATCAGACGCATGAACGAGAATATCACAGTTGCCGGAGCAAGACCGAATGTAATATCATCAGCCAAAGAATCCATCTGCACTCCAAGAGGAGATGACACTCTCAACAAACGGGCAACCATACCATCAAAGAAATCGAACACAGCGCCCAATACTATAAATAGCATCGCACTTTCAAACTTTCCCGAAAAAGCCATTACACAAGCCACACATCCGGAAAAAAGATTACAACAGGTAATCGTGTTAGGAATATGTTTCTTTACGGACATATTGTTCTTTATTTGAATGTTGCAATTACAGTCTCGTTTCCTACCGTCTTTTGGTTCATCTCCACTTTCAAATCAAAGTCAAGAGGCAAATACAGGTCAACACGAGAACCGAATTTAATGAATCCCATATGCTGGTCAATAAAGCACTCCTCACCTACAGCTGCATATGTCACGATGCGACGCGCCATGGCACCTGCAATCTGACGGACAAGAATCTCGCGGCCATCCTCCATTTCTATAACAACCAAAGAGCGTTCATTCTCGGTACTGGCCTTTGGCAGCCAAGCCTTGTGGAACTTGCCCTTCTGGTGTTCCACGCGCTTTATCACACCATCAACTGGATACCAGTTTGCGTGTACATTCATCGGACTCATGAAGATGGAGACTTGCATTCTTTCATCCTTGAAATGATCCGGTTCATAGACCTTTTCAATAACAACCACTTTACCGTCGGCAGGAGCCACCACCACATTCTCCACATCTCCCAGGAATATGCGTTTAGGACTGCGGAAGAAATTCACCATCAACAAATAAGTTACAAAGAGAGCAGAACATATCACAGTGTTCAGCACGAACAACTTAGGCAGATAGAACCACAACAGGAAACTCACCAACGCCAATATCAAGAAACTGACCAAAAGAATTTCTGTACCCTCTCTGTGAATTCTGTAATCCTTTAACTTTCTTATTCTTTTAAACTTTTTCATAATCTGATATCCGATAAGATTTTGCAATGTAAACACGAACGAGTGAATAAACTGTAGTCCGCTTCATTTTTCGCCCAAGTGCCGTGTACATTCGCAGTTACTGCAAATATAGTAACAAAAAATTAAAAACAAATCAAAACAAGTGTTAAAATGTAAAAAAGTCCAATTAAGGCCAAGCATTACCCTATCACAGGCGTAACCGCCACACAAAAGTTAATGTTGAAAACTTTTTGCTAAAAAATCAATCATATATAAACAAAAGGTATTATCTTTATCAACGAGAAACAAGAAACAGATGCAAGATTTCGTACACCTACATGTCCACTCCCAGTACTCCATCCTCGATGGTCAGGCTGCCATAAAGAAACTCGTTGACAAAGCCATTGCCGACGGGATGAAAGGCATAGCCATCACCGACCACGGCAACATGATGGGTATCAAAGAGTTCTACAATTATGTAAGCAAAATAAACAAAGGCAAGGAAGGCGACGAGCGTTTCAAGCCCATCATCGGTTGCGAAGTCTATGTAGCCGAGCGCAGGCTCTTCAACAAAGAATTGAAAGAGGACATGCGAGGACACCACCTCATTCTCCTTGCCAAGAACCAGCAGGGCTATCACAACCTTGTTAAAATAGTATCAAAGGCGTGGAGCGAGGGTTACTACTACAACCCACGAACCGACAAGGCCGAGATTGAAAAATACCACGAAGGCATCATATGCTGTTCGGCCTGTCTTGGTGGTGAGATACCTCAACTTATAAAGAATGGTAACCTTGCGAAGGCCGAAGAGAGCGTCATGTGGTTCAAAAACCTCTTTGGCGATGACTATTACCTTGAGCTACAACTGCACAAGGCAACAGTCGAGCGCGCCAACCACGAGGTCTATCCCCTGCAGGTAGAGGTAAACAAGCACATCATTGAATTGAGCAAGAAGTGCGGAGTAAAACTCATCTGCTCCAACGATGTACACTTTGTTGATGAGGAGAATGCCGAGGCTCACGACCGCCTCATCTGCCTGAGCACGGGCCGCGACCTTGACGACCCCACCCGTATGCTCTACTCAAAGCAGGAGTGGATGAAGACCAAGGCCGAGATGGCTGAAATGTTCGGCGACATCCCCGAAGCAATGGCAAACACCGTTGAAATATGCGACAAGGTAGAGTTCTACACCATTGACAGCGCACCAATCATGCCCAACTTCGCCATCCCCGAGGAGTTCGGCACCGAGGAGGGCTATCGCCAGACCATCACACACCAGCAACTCTTTGACGAGTTCACTCAGGACGAAAAAGGGAATGTAGTCATGTCGCAGGAGGAGGCCGAGAAGAAGATAAAAAAACTCGGTGGCTATGACAAGCTCTACCGCATAAAGCTCGAGGGCGACTACCTGCGCAAACTCGCCTATGACGGTGCAAAGAAGTGCTACCCCGAGCCCTTCACACAGGAACTCACCGACCGAATAGACTTTGAGCTGCACATCATGAAGACCATGGGTTTCCCCGGTTACTTCCTTATCGTGCAGGACTTCATACGCGCTGCGCGCGAGGAACTGGGTGTTTCCGTAGGTCCCGGTCGTGGCTCTGCTGCCGGAAGCGTCGTTGCCTACACCCTTGGAATCACCCGTGTCGATCCAATCAAATATGACCTTCTGTTCGAGCGTTTTCTCAACCCGGACCGAATCTCACTCCCCGATATCGATGTCGATTTTGACGACGACGGCCGTGGTCGCGTGCTCAATTGGGTAACCGAGAAATATGGACAGGAGAAGGTGGCGCACATCATCACCTACGGTACAATGGCTACCAAGCTTGCCATAAAGGATGTCGCACGCGTGCAGAAGCTGCCGCTCGACATATCGAACAAACTGTGCAAGGCCATCCCTGACCGTTTGCCCGACGGGCTGAAGATGAACCTGCCCAACGCCATACAGGCCGTCCCCGAGTTGCGCGAGGCCGAAGCCTCGCCCGACGACACCCTGCGCGACACTATCAAGTACGCGAAAATGCTCGAGGGTAATGTGCGCAACACAGGTGTACATGCCTGCGGAACTATCATCTGCCGCGACGACATCACCGACCATGTCCCCATCAGCATTGCCGAGGACAAGGAAACCGGTGAAAAGATGCTCGTTACACAGTACGAGGGTAGCGTCATTGAAGAGACAGGCCTCATCAAGATGGACTTCCTGGGCCTCAAGACCCTCTCGGTAATCAAGGAGGCATTGGAAAACATACGCCAGAGCCTGAAGATAGATGTCGATATAGACACCATCCCCATCGACGACCCCAAGACCTACGAGCTCTACAGTGCCGGCAACACCATCGGAACATTCCAGTTCGAGTCGCCCGGTATGCAAAAGTACCTGCGCGAGCTACAGCCCAGTACCTTCGAGGACCTCATTGCCATGAACGCCCTCTACCGTCCGGGACCGATGGACTACATCCCCGACTTCATCAAGCGCAAGCACGACCCCTCGCTTGTGCAGTACGATATTCCTTGCATGGAGAAATACCTCAAGGACACATACGGAATCACCGTCTATCAGGAGCAAGTGATGCTTCTCTCGCGCCTGCTCGCCGACTTCACACGCGGCGAGAGCGACACCCTGCGCAAAGCAATGGGTAAGAAGCTCAAGGCCAAGCTGGACGAGCTGAAGCCAAAGTTCATCAACGGCGGCAAGAAGAACGGACACGACGAGAAAGTGCTTGAGAAGATATGGGCCGACTGGGAGAAGGTCGCGTCATACGCCTTCAACAAGTCACACGCCACATGCTACTCATGGGTAGCATACCAGACTGCATACCTCAAGGCCAACTACCCGCCGCAGTATATGGCTGGAGCCATGAGCCGAAACCTTGACAAGATAACCGAAATCACGAAGCTGATGCAGGAGTGCAAGAACATGGACATAAACGTTCTTGGCCCCGACGTCAACGAGTCACGCCGCAAGTTCAGCGTCAACAAGAACGGCGATGTCCGTTTCGGACTCTGTGCCATAAAGGGCGTGGGCGAAAGTGCCGTACAGTGCA
>JAFNWA010000307.1 GCA_017383665.1 Bacteroidaceae bacterium
AAGGAGGATAGGGTAATCATAATCTCGGCGCGTGACTCGCTTGATGACAAGATTGAGGGACTTGACCTGGGTGCCGATGACTACTTGCCAAAACCTTTTTATATGGCCGAACTATCGGCACGAATCAAGAGTGTCATGCGTCGTGGTGCCGGTGCTGTGAATAAGAAAATGACAGCCGGTAACATCACTCTCGACTTGCAGAGCCGGCAGGTAACCATTGATGGAAATGTGGTCGCTCTTTTGAAGAAGGAGTTCGATATCTTGCTATACTTTATGCAGCGCCCCAACCACATCATTGACAAGGCTGTGCTTGCCGAGTCTGTATGGGGCGACCACATTGACATGGCCGACAATTTCCAGTTCGTCTATGCACAGATAAAGAATCTTCGCAAGAAACTTGCCGATGCTGGTGCATCACAGAACATAAAAGCCGTCTATGGCTTTGGCTATAAATTTACAGAGTCTGAGTAATGAAACTTATATACAGGATAACAATAAGGCTTGCATTGGCCATTCTGCCCATTTTGTTGCTTTGGGCAACGATATTCTATTTTGGTATGGTCAATGAGATAAATGATGAGACTGATGATAGTCTTGACAGTTATGCCGAATTGATAGCACACCGCGTCGTTACCGGTGAGAAACTTCCGACACCGGGCGATGGCAGCAACAATACATATTCAATTGAGCTGTTGCCTGCAACAGAACATTATGAATCGTCAAAGAATTACGAAGACCGTGAGGTGTATATCCACCAGAATGGCGATACTGAACCGGCAAGAGTGCTTACAAAGATATTCCATGATGACGATGGCATGGCATACAGGCTTGTTGTCTCAACTCCAACATTCGAGCGCGATGATATAATAAGGTCAATACTTATCCATTTGGCCATTCTTTATGCGGTGCTGTTGGTGGCAATACTTCTTGTAACGGTGATAGTCTTCAAATTCAGCATGAAACCTCTTTATTCATTGCTTAAATGGCTGGACAGGTATCGTCCAGGCAATGGAATTACAGGCTTCCCCAATGATGACTATTCAGTTGTCGAGTTCAAGAAATTGACAAAGGCTGCGCGTGAGACCATTGAACGCGCCGAGAATCACCTTGAACGCCAAAAGCAGTTCATCGGCAATGCCTCGCATGAATTGCAGACACCTCTTGCCGTGCTTGGCAATCGCATAGAATGGATGATGGACAACACCACGCTAACCGAGGAACAGTTTTCCGAACTCTCAAAGATGCGCCAATCCATCCACCGCCTTGTGCGCTTGAACCGTACACTTCTGCTGTTGTCAAAGATAGACAGTGGCCATTTCCTTGACAGGAGCGATGTAGATATAGTACCGATAATTGAAAATGAGATTGAGGTCTATAAGGAGATATTCGCCGAGAAAGGACTTGTATGCAATGTAAAAGTGCCCAAAAGCATTATTGTACAAATGGACGAAATGCTTGCGACGACAATGGTAACCAATCTTCTGAAGAATGCTTTTGTCCATTCTCCAACAGGTGGAACAATAGATGTCACTGTTTCCAATGGTGTTCTTTCTGTCTCAAACAGCGGCGATGAGGCTTTGGACAAGGCAAGGCTCTTTGACCGCTTTTATACAAGCGGTAAGACCGGCTCCACAGGTCTTGGCCTGGCACTTGTGAAGTCTATTGCCGGATATTACGGTTTCGGATTGGATTATCTCTTTAAGGAGAATAATCACAGTTTTAAAATCAGATATAGAATATAAATACAAAGGTGAGCAGCTGCTCACCTTTGTATTTATATATCCATCACAACAGTTTCTTCTTTTTCAAGCGATGCCTTTACATCAATGATTCTTTGATTGCTGCTGCCGCGGAAGCGTAGTCCCTCATCTTTCAGTGCTTCTATGAAGCGTCCGTCAACAAGCACATCAATCTGTTCAAGCAATGCCTTTTGTGCTGGGTGCTTCAATAGTTCCTCGAAGAGAAATCCTGTGTAGCACCAGATATTCTTGTTACTTTGCTGCTTTATAGCCTTAGCGAGCTCTGTAAAGCCATGTGGTTGGAACATTGGGTCACCACCGGAGAATGTCACATCGGCGAACGGGTCGTCAAGTATGACCTTCAGTATCTCCTCAATTTCAACAGGGTGTCCGTTGTCTATGTTCCACGATTGTGGGTTGTGACAACCCGGGCAGTGGTGAGGGCACCCCGAAGAATAGACCGAGGTGCGAAACCCCGGTCCATCTACTGTTGTATCTTCCACTATCTCAAGAATGGAGATTGTTGCCATGTCGTTGATTGGATAAAAGCCCTATCGCCGTTTTTGAGATTCCTCACATAAAGTTCGGAATGACAACACTTGCTGTTTTGGGCAATATTGTTTTACTCATGTATTACGCGGTCGTTGAGCTCCGATAGCTTTGCCTTGTTCCAGCGGTCGGTTGTTCCAACAAGGTAACCTGTGATGCGCTGCAATTTGTCAAGGTTCTTGCTGCCGCACTTTGGACACTCCTCTAGGTTCTTTGTCGAGTTCTCGAAACCGCAATCAAGGCATCGGTTGCGGTTGTGGTTCACTGAACCGTAACCGATGTTATACTGGTCCATCATGTCAACAACCTTCATGATAGCCTCGGGGTTGTGTGTCGCGTCACCGTCAATCTCAACATAGAAGATGTGGCCACCGCCTGTTAGAGCGTGGTAAGGTGCTTCAATCTCGGCCTTATGGCGTGCACTGCACTTGTAATATACGGGCACATGGTTGCTGTTGGTGTAGTAGTCACGGTCTGTAATACCGGGGAGAACACCAAAGCGTTTGCGGTCGCCGCGTGTGAAGCGTCCCGAAAGACCCTCGGCCGGTGTTGCGAGGATACTGTAGTTGTGCTGGTACTGCTCGGCAAAACCATTTGCACGGTCGCGCATATATGTGATGATACGCAAACCAAGTTCCTGTGCCTCCTCGCTCTCGCCATGGTGCTTGCCAATGAGCGCCACGAGGCACTCTGCAAGGCCAATGAAACCGATACCCAGTGTACCCTGGTTAATTACAGGAGCAATTGTATCGTTTGCCTTGAGGTTCTCGCTACCAACCCAAAGTGCCGACATGAGTAATGGGAACTGCTTTGCAAATGCTGTTTTCTGGAACTCCATGCGCTCGTGCAATTGGCGTGCTGTGATTTCGAGCAGCCCGTCGAGTTTTGCAAAGAACATTGAGATACGCTCCTCCTTATTTGCAATCTCCATACATTCGATAGCCAAACGCACAATGTTGATTGTAGAGAATGAAAGGTTGCCGCGGCCTACAGATGTCTTGGGGCCGAAACGGTTCTCGAATACGCGTGTGCGGCAACCCATTGTTGCCACCTCGTGCATGTAACGCTTGGGGTCATCGGCTTTCCAAGCCTCGTTCTGGTTGAATGTTGCGTCAAGGTTAAGGAAGTTAGGGAAGAAACGGCGTGCAGTAACCTTGCAGGCAAGCTGATAAAGGTCGTAGTTGCGGTCATCTGGCAGGTAGCTAACACCGCGTTTCTTCTTCCATATCTGGATTGGGAATATTGCTGTCTCGCCATTACCCACACCACGATATGTACTGTTGAGCAACTCGCGTATGATGCAACGACCCTCGGCCGATGTATCTGTACCGTAGTTGATTGAACTGAACACAACCTGGTTGCCACCGCGTGAGTGGATTGTGTTCATGTTGTGGATAAAAGCCTCCATTGCCTGGTGTACACGGGCAACAGTCTTGTTCATTGCGTGCTGCAGAATACGCTCGTCACCGCTGAGGAAATCAAGTGGCTGGATGATGTAGTCCTCAACCTCCTTGTTGTACAGGTGTGAGTAGTTGGCACCTGTAAGTTCCTCAATGGCTTTCAGCTCCTCGATGAAGCTTGTGCGTACATAAGGTGCAAGGTAGAAGTCGAACGCCGGGATCGCCTGTCCACCGTGCATCTCATTCTGTGCAGTCTCCATTGAAATGCAGGCAATGATACTTGCTGTCTCAATGCGCTTTGCAGGGCGTGACTCACCGTGACCGGCGTTGAAGCCGTTCAGCAGAATGTTGTCGAGCGGATGCTGGCAGCATGTAAGGCTCTTTGTGGGGTAGTAGTCCTTGTCGTGAATGTGCAGGTAGTTGTTGTGTACAGCATCGACAACGCTCTCGCTCAGGAGGAAGTCGTCAACGAAAGGCTTTGTTGTTTCGCTCGCGAACTTCATCATCATTCCGGCCGGAGTGTCGGCGTTCATGTTGGCGTTCTCACGGGTTACATCGTTCGACTGGATGTTGATAATCTCCTGGAACATATCCCTTGTCTTCGCCTTGCGGGCAATGCGGCGTTGGTTACGGTATGCAATGTACTTTTGAGCTACATCCTTGCGGCTACTCTTCATGAGCTCCAACTCAACCATGTCCTGTATATCCTCAACGGTCATCTGTGCATCACCCTTGAAAGAGATGCGGTCAGTGATTTGACGAATCAATGACATGTCCTCACCGATTTCGGTGTGGAGCATAGCCTTACGGATAGCTGTAATAATTTTTTCTTCATTAAAGCCGACGATGCGTCCGTCGCGCTTAACAACAGTCTGAATCATATATGTTAAAGGATTTTTGTTATCAACAAGAATGCTCTACAAAAATAGAAAAAGTAAAACAAAAAACCATAAGAAA
>JAFNWA010000308.1 GCA_017383665.1 Bacteroidaceae bacterium
ATTATGTATCTTTGTAGGAATTTTGTCACTAATCGGTGATATAACAGACAACACAGTTTACAGAGAGAACGCAGTATGAAAGTTGAAAATAACAAATTGAAGAAAAGATACCAATTGGGAAATATCAGTTTGAGCATCAGCGAACTATTTCACGCAATGAAGTCCAAATGGTATTTATTCGTCGTATGCCTTGCAATCACTGTAGGTTATACACTCTACAAGACTGCGAGAATAGAACCTACATACACACGCAGCACCCAAATACTCATAAAATCGACTAAAAAAGGTAATAGCATTGACGAGCAAATGGAGACATTTGCCAACATGGGATTCAAGTCTTCCACAAATACCTATAATGAGATTTATATTTTCAAGGCGCCCGAGACAACAATTGAGACTGCAAAAAGACTCAAACTGAATATTGAGTATAGCCAGAAAGGCAAATACCACCCTATCACACTGTATGGTCGCACGGTTCCTGCATTTGTAGAGTTCTGCGATATTGATATACAGGAGAGAGCCGGATTCAATATTGAAATAAACCCAGACAGCACATTCAAACTGTCGAATTTCAACGGCAAGACCATTGCAGAAAAACGCGTTGTGGAAGGCCGACTAACAAATAACGAACAGACATTCGTTGCAACACCGGTGGGAACGGTGGCTATAAGCTACAACCCTGCATACAGCATAAAAAAGCCCGTTTCTTTCACTGTAAACCATATTGGGCTCAACAATGCAGCAGCAAAGCACCTTGGGAAATTGGCATACAGTTTGAACGAAGATGATGCAAACCTTATAACCATAACCATCAATGACAATTCCATTGAAAGAGCTGATGACATTTTGAGAACCATTGTCGAGGTTTATAACGAGAATTGGATAAAGGACAAGAACAAGGCGGCAAGAGAGACTAAGAATTTCATAGACACAAGGCTCGACTATGTCAGCGGCGAACTTGACAAGATTGAGAGCGATATTTCGGCATTCAAAAGCGACAACCTGCTGCCCGACATTGAGGCACAGTCCGAGATTCAGTTGACCAAGGAAAGAGAACTCGAAAAAGGCCGTACGAGCATAATAAAGGAACTTGAAAAAAGCGAATATTTCCTCAAGGTTGTAAAGGAGAAATCAAAGGAGCACACATTGTTGCCGTTGAACTCGGGAATCAACAACGCCAACATAAACTCGCAGATAGCCAAATACAACACAATGATGATTGATCGCAACAACCTTGCGAGCAAGAGCAGCGAGGATAACCCTGCAGTAAAGGACATAGACCTTGTACTCTCATCAATGCGAAGTGCAATCATATCATCGGTAAACACCCACATAAAGGGTATCACCACAAAATTGGAGTCAATTGAAAAAGAGTGGAATGTGTTGCAAAGTGAAATTGCAAAGAATCCCACACACACCACATTCCTTGCCAGCGCGGAGCGCGAGCAGAGCGTAAAAGAGAATATTTACCTGTTCTTGTTGCAGAAAAGAGAAGAGAACCAGCTTTCACAAGAATTTACTCCCAACAGGATACGAATCCTTGCACCGCCATCGGGCAGTTATGAACCCACCGCACCACAAAAGACGAGATCATTGATATTTTCAGTGTTATTGGGATTGGCAATACCGGCGATTCTTATATGCCTTGTAGAGGTTTCCAACACAAGAATTAGAGGACGAAAGGATCTCGACATTCTTACGACACCAGTCATTGGAGAGATACCTCAAAATGACAAGAAAAGAGCACGCAGGCTTAGAAGAATACTCGCCAGATTCAATATTCTCAAGAAAAATAGAAAGAGAGAAAAATCGGCAAGGGTTGTCAAGGAGGGTTCACGCAATGCTATCAACGAAGCTTTCCGCGTGCTGAGAACTAATATCGAATTCATCACGCGTGACAACAAGCAGAATGTGATTATATTCACATCGTTCAACCCGGGAAGCGGAAAAACCTTCTGTATCCTGAACACTGCAATAAGTTTTGCTTTAAAGGGAGAAAAGGTGTTGCTTATTGACGGTGACATGCGCCACGCATCCTTGTCAGAGCATGCAAGCAGCAACGAAACAGG
>JAFNWA010000309.1 GCA_017383665.1 Bacteroidaceae bacterium
ACAGTGCACTGAATGTGTTGGCGTAGTAAGGAGCAAGATTTACATAATAGTCGAAAATGATCTCATTCATCGGCGCATTGGAACTGACGAATTTGTCAATTTTCTCATTGTAGTCAAATATGACTATGACTACAATGATAAGAAACAGGGAGAATATATATGTTCCCAGAAATTTCTTTATTATGTACTTGTCGAGTCGTTGTAGTTTAAAAATATTAAACAGATTCATAGCATATAGCTTTTGTCTTGTCAATCCCCCGGTTTTATAGTCGTCGTGTAACCTCTGCAAGCATATTCCTTTTCCAACTTGCATAGTCGTCCATCAGTATGTGCTTGCGGGCTTCCTGTGTGAGCCACACATAGAATGCGAGGTTGTGGATGGATGCTATCTCAAGCGCGAGCAACTCTTGGGATACAAAGAGATGTCTAAGATAGGCTTTGCTGTAGAGCGTATCGACAAATGATGCTCCGTCTTCTTCAATTGGAGAAAAGTCGTTTTTCCACTTCTCGTTACGCATGTTCATTATACCGTGCTTGGTAAAGAGCATGGCATTGCGTCCGTTACGCGTGGGCATAACGCAGTCAAACATGTCAACTCCGCGTTCTATGGCTTCGAGGATGTTGGCCGGTGTACCAACTCCCATCAAATATCGGGGTTTGTCGGTTGGGAGTATCTCGTTTACAACCTCTATCATCTCGTACATGGTTTCTGCAGGTTCACCCACAGCCAGACCACCGATAGCGTTGCCTGCTGCATTTTTTGATGCGATGAACTCGGCCGAGCGACGACGCAAGTCGGGATATACACAGCCCTGTACAATGGGGAAGAGTTGCTGCTCATATCCATAAAGTGGTTCTGTCTCGCTCAAACGACCAATACAACGGTCGAGCCAACGGTGTGTTCTCTCCATGGACTTCTTTGCATATTCATAATCGGCTGTTCCGGGTGTGCACTCGTCGAATGCCATAATGATGTCGGCACCAATGCTGCGCTCAATGTCCATTACTCTTTCGGGTGAGAAAAAGTGTTTTGAACCGTCAATATGTGAACGGAATTCAACTCCTTCCTCACTCATCTTGCGTATATCCTTCAAAGAAAAGACCTGGAAACCGCCACTGTCGGTGAGGATAGGGCGGTCCCATGCGTTGAACTTATGCAAGCCTCCGGCTTTTTCAAGCACATCAAGACCGGGACGCAGGTAGAGATGGTATGTGTTGCCCAAGATTATCTGTGCCTTTATATCATCCTTCAAATGCGGAATCTGCACTCCTTTAACAGAACCTACTGTTCCCACCGGCATAAAGATGGGAGTAGAGATGTCGCCATGGTCTGTATGTAATACTCCGGCTCTTGCACGGCTTCCGCTATCGGTATGTAATAAATCGAATTTCACCTCTTTAAGCCATTAAGTTAACAGTATTCTTTACTTTTTCTTTGAGCAATGCAATCTCAAGCACCTCCTTTATGTCGTTGACATAGTGGAATGTGAGTCCGTTGAGATATACCTCGGGAATAGACTCAATGTTGCGTCTGTTCTCTTCACAGATGATGATATCTGTTATCCCGGCACGCTTTGCCGCCAAGATTTTCTCTTTTATTCCACCTACGGGAAGAACCTTTCCGCGCAAGGTTATTTCACCGGTCATGGCAATGCTTTCTCTAACACGACGCTGTGTGAGTGCCGATGCCAATGCTGTAGCCATTGTTATACCGGCCGAAGGACCGTCTTTGGGGATGGCTCCCTCGGGTACATGCAGGTGAATGTTCCATTTCTCGAATATCTCATAAGGGATATCGAGTTCATTGGCATGTGACTTTATGTATTCGAGCGCCAGCATTGCCGATTCCTTCATGACATCGCCCAAGTTACCGGTGAGCGTTAGTTTGTCGCCCTTGCCCTTGCTGAGGCTTGTTTCTATGACAAGGATTTCACCACCTACGGCAGTCCATGCAAGGCCTGTTACAACACCTGCATAATCATTGCCTTGATATTTGTCGCGTGAAAACTCTTTCACTCCAAGCAGTTCACGCAAGTCGGCCGGCTTGATGTTTCTGCTCTTTATCTCGCCGGTAGTTGCCTTTTGGCACGCCAGACGACGGCAAATCTTGCCTATCTTCTTTTCAAGGGCTCTGACTCCCGATTCACGAGTATAATCCTCGACAATGCGTTCTATTGCCTGCTTGCTGATGCTTATCTTCTCGTCACTTATTCCGTTCGCCTCCTTCTCCTTTGGTATGAGATGACGCTTTGCAATCTCAATCTTTTCTTCGGTAAGGTAGCCACTCACCTCAATAAGTTCCATGCGGTCGAGTAGTGGAGCGGGGATTTCGGACAGGTTATTGGCTGTTGCAATGAACATTATGTTCGACAGGTCGTAGTCTACATCGAGGAAATTGTCATGGAAACAGTTGTTCTGTTCCGGGTCAAGAACCTCAAGCAGTGCCGATGAGGGATCTCCATGATTAGAGGCACGGCCAACCTTGTCAATCTCATCAAGAATAAATACCGGATTATCTGTACCGGCCTTTACAAGACTCTTCAATATTCGTCCGGGCATTGCACCTACATATGTTTTGCGGTGTCCACGAATCTCTGATTCATCGTGTATGCCACCAAGGGAAATGCGCACATATTTGCGTTTAAGTGCAGCAGCTATAGACTTGCCAAGTGATGTCTTACCAACTCCCGGAGGGCCATAAAGACAGATGATTGGGGCTTTGAGGTCGCCACGCATCTTGATGACTGCAAGGTGTTCAAGGATTCTCTCCTTAACCTTCTCCAAGCCATAGTGATCACGGTCGAGAACCTTTTGTGCATTGTTTATATCAAGGTTGTCCTTTGAGAACTCGCCCCATGGCAGACTCACAAAAAGCTGCAGATAGTTGAGCTGTACATGGTAATCGGGGGTCTGTGGGTTTATGCGCTCCAACTTGCTGACCTCTTTCTCAAAGATGTCGGCTACCTCTTTGCTCCACGATTTGTTCTCAGCTTTCTTGCGCAGTTCTTTGACATCCTGGTCCTGTGGATTACCACCAAGTTCTTCCTGAATGTTCTTCAACTGCTGCTGCAGATAGTACTCCTTTTGTTGTTGGTCGAGTTCTCTTTGTGTCTTTGCATGGATGCGACTCTGCAATTTCATCAGTGATTCCTCGTGGTTGAGGATTGAAAGCAGATGATATGCACGCTCCTTTAATGAGACTTCCTCGAGAAGTGCAATTTTCTCAGCCAATGTTGCTTTTATGTTGGCACAAAGAAAATTCACAAGATTGGTGTCATTGGCCATGTTTTTCATGGCAAAACCAACATCCGGGTTGCTCCCCGCAGCTTTAAATAGTTTTGAAGCTGTCTTGCGACAGTTCTTTATCAACAAGTCAAACTCTGCATCCTTCACT
This sequence comes from Bacteroidaceae bacterium, assembly GCA_017383665.1. Lineage (GTDB taxonomy): Bacteria > Bacteroidota > Bacteroidia > Bacteroidales > Bacteroidaceae > HGM04593. Next base: position 3,395 of record JAFNWA010000309.1, read on the forward strand.
GTTGGAGCATCGGCAACTGACTCCACAATACCCAAATGGTAGGGAGTCAAGCGGGTCAACTGAGCCAACTTGATTTTTTGGAAACCTTGCAGGATTGCTGTAGTGGAACCGTCGGGCATCTCAAATATCTTGACTATCTTTGCAACTGTTCCATAGGGATGCAACTCATCTTTAGTGGGAATTTCTATTTCAGGATCGGTCTGACATACAACACCGACATATCCACGGGTTATCTCTGCTTCCTTAATGAGTTGCAAGGATGAATTGCGGCCAACTGAAATTGGCAACACAGTAGTGGGGAACAACACCATGTTCCTGAGTGGCAATATGGGGATTTCAGCAGGTATCTCTGCATTGAGCAAATCATCTTCGCTGGCACCTTTAAAATCACTTATGAATGAAAATGTATCATCAACTTTCTCTTCCATCTGCAAATCCTCCAATACAGACTGGAGGTCATAGTTCTTCTTCTTCGCCATTATTCGTTCTCTTTATTTTGGGGTCAAAATCCTCTTTTTAGTTAATTCACGCGAAGATAGTACAAAATGTTGAACCCGAAAAATAATTTATATATAATTATAATTTTATTTAATATGCGCAACTGTTTTTAGCGCGATAATGTACAAAGTTGTGCAAAATATGTAAAAATACTTTTGGAATTCATTGGTTTGCTGTACTTTTGCAGGGCGAAAAAACATGAGTGGAAATGATGTCAACGCACACCAAAAAAATTTCAATCCTTTTTTTTGTAAACCCCAAATCGGGAGTAAGCAACAAGAAGAGGATACCCCTGATGATAGAACAGTATATCGACAGGGAAAAGTATGACTTTGAGGTCATATACACCCAATATGCAGGTCATGCCTATGAACTTGCAAAAAAAGCGGCCGAAGAGGGTGTGGATATTGTTGTTGCTGTTGGTGGCGACGGTACAATAAACGAAGTTGGGCGTGGCATCATACACACAAATACCGCCATGGGTGTCATACCCTGTGGTTCAGGCAATGGTTTTGCACGCCATCTTGGAATTCCAATGAACATAAAGAAGTCCATAGAGTTTATAAACAAGGCGGAACCGACGATTATTGATTATGGTAAATTAAACGGACATCCTTTTTTCTGTTCATGTGGCATGGGATTCGATGCCCGAGTAAGTAACGACTTCGCAAAAAAGAGTAGCCGCGGTGCATTTACCTACATCAAGACATCGCTCGTTGATTGGGTTACATATAAACCTGAAACATACATAGTTGAGACACCATACTTCAAGAAAGAGTTTAAGGCATTTGTTGTAGCATGTGGCAATGCATCGCAGTATGGAAACAATGCTTATATAACTCCATTTGCCTCAATGAGAGACGGGTTATTTACAGTCTCTATCCTGTCGCCATTCAGCACAATCGAAATGCCGCTGATGGCAGCACATCTATTCAGACACACATTTGCCGACAGTAGCCACATGACGACTATTGCAACTCCTTGGTTGCGAATAACACGCACTGCACCAGGCCCCGTCCATTACGATGGAGAGCCTTGCGAGATGGATGCAGAGCTGGTTATAGAAATGGTTCCGGATGGAATAAAAGTTCTTGCACTTCCAGGATGGGACGGCACATGCGCCCCAGTGCCTCTTTACCGCCAAATGTATGAAATGTTTGCCGGTTCACTGCCCTCGTTCCCTAAGATCAAGAAGGGGAAGAAGTAATTCATATCCTTTAAGAAAAATTTTTACTATTGAGTTATTGGTCACCTATAGTTAGACACTATAGTTTCAGGTAGAAGTCGCCAAGAATTTTCTTTGCTTCATCGCTGTATTCTCCCGGTGAAGTTTCCAGGAACAATGTACTCTCCACCGTAACGCAGTCGCTGTTTGCGCGAAATTCCATCAACACCCTTTTAGGCATTTTCTTGGGCGTTGTTCTGATGAATAATACGCGTGTGGGGTAGAGTCCTTGCTCAATCGCTGCAGCCTTCCACTCATCCATAATATCACAGGGGATTACAATTGAAACCGATCCGGCATTATCCAACAGTTCAATGCTTTTCTTGAAGAATATCTTGCAGTCAAGTGAATCGCTATGACGCGCCAGAGTACGCGATGAATCATCGCATTTCAGGCTGTTTACGAAGTAGGGGGGATTACTTACAATAGTGTCGAACTTACTGTCGGTTATGTAATCAAGAAAATCACAATTTGCTATTTCAATCCGGCTACCCCATGGCGAGTTGTCGGCATTCCTTCTTGCCTGCAGCGCTGCAGCCCCGTCGATCTCAACGCCAGTGATATGCGCATCGCATCGCTGCGCTGCCATAATGGAAATAAGCCCGGTGCCACAACCAATGTCAAGCACTCGTTTGCTATCGGTGCAATTGAACCAGCCACCAAGCAAACAACCGTCTGTGCCAACCTTCATTGCGCAGTTCTCCTGTTCAATGGTAAAGCGTTTGAATTTGAAATAGCTGTTTGA